>CALBDV010000816.1 GCA_937927565.1 uncultured Holophagales bacterium | reverse complement strand
AGGGTGGGAGCGGACGCCGAGGTCATCCTCTTCAGCCCGCAGCGCGAGCACAGCGAGGTCATCGACCACATGCTGAAGAAGATGGCTGGCTGAGGCAGCTACTCCTCGAGGAACCGGACCACGCCGGTGGAGAGGCTCAGGACCGCGCCGCAGAGCTTCATGATTCCCTCGGCCTCCCGTGCCTGCGCCTCGGGCGTCGCGCGGATCCGGCGAAGGGTCCACCGCACGTTCGCTTCCACGGCGGCGTGCATCCGCTCGTCAAGGGGGGAGTCGGGGTCAATGCCGTCCAGCGCAGGCAGGATGTTCTGCAGGAGCTCCTCGATCCGGCTGCGATCGCGCGCGGAGTGGAACTTCACCTGCAGGGCGGCGTGGACGGCGCCGCAACCCTCGTGGCCGAGGACGACGAAAAGCGGCGTCTTCAGGTGGGTCGCGGCGTACTGCATCGTGCCAGCCACCTCGGGCGAGAGGACGTTTCCCGCGAGGCGGATGATGAAGAGCTCTCCGAAACCGGCGTCGAAAACGAGTTCCGGGGGGACCCGCGAGTCGCTGCAGCCGAGGATCGTCGCGTAGGGCTGCTGGCCCTTCGCAAGCGCGGCGAGGACTTCCTTCTGCACGGTGGGGAAGCGCGCCACTCCGCGGACGAACCGGGAGTTGCCGTCCGCGAGACGCGCGAGCGCGTCCTCGGCCGTGTATCGGGGACCCGAGTCGTGGCTCATTCCGTTCATCCTCCAGGTCTTGCTCCGGCAGCGCCCCCCGCGGGCGCCCCCTTCCACCGGTCATGCAGCCAGAGCCAGCTGTGCGGGCGCTGCCGGATCGCGCCCTCGATGAGACGCGTAAACGCAGCCGTGTCCTCCTCGACGTCGCCCGTTACGGGGACGGGATCATGGAATCGGCAGCCGTGCCGCCCAACCCCTTCCCGCCAGTACTCGAGGAAGGTGACGTCCTCACCGGTCTTTGCCGCGGCGACGGCGAGAGACGGGGCGGTCAGGGCAGGCCTTCCGAAAAAGGGGACGGGGATGCCGCGCGTCAGCCGCTGGTCGAGGAAGAAGCCGATCAGGTGGCCCTGGGAGACGAGTTCGTAGATCGTCGCCATCGAGCCCGGTTTGTTCGGCAGGATCTGCAGCCCGTAGCCGGTCCTCACCTTCTCGAGGAGGGCCGCGAGGGCAGGAGAGCGTGGGACCTTGACGACGACCGTCGAGGGAATCCCGGTCCGGGTCGCGAGGAGCCCGCCGACGAGGTCGTAGGAACCGAGGTGGGTCGCGAGGACGAGAGTCGGCCTTCCTCTCCGGGCGCGTTCCACGAAGTTCTCTGCTCCGTCGATCGCCAGGGTCACGGTCCCGGGCCGGTGAAGCTCGCGGAAGAGCTCGAAGTACCCCAGGATGATCCCGCGCAGCATCTGGCGCAACGGAGGGCCCGGGACCAGCCCGGGAAGGGCCGCCCGGAAGTTCGCCACCGCGAGGCTCCGGCGCACCGGCACCGCGGTCCACCAGAGCCACGACATGAGCCACGAGACTGCCGCCGCGAGCGGGAGTGGCGTTCGGGCAATCAGCCAGACGACAAACGACATCGTCCTCGCATCATAGGGCGCCGCAAACTGTCGGCAGTGCGCGCCGCAGTGGTTCCCTCCTCGTCAGAAAGACCGCTCGCCCGCCGTCGTCAGGGCTATGATTTCCAGTCGTCGGTCCGGCACGGATCCGACCGGAGGTGCTCTCGATGCAGAAATCCCTCCACCTCGACCCCAACAAGTGCACCGGGTGCCTGCAGTGCGAGATGGCGTGCGCGTGGGAGAAGTACGAGACCTTCACCATCGCGAAGTCCCGCATCAAGGTGTTCACGTTCCACCACGAGGGGCGCTTCGTCCCGTACACCTGCACGCAGTGCGACGAGGCCTGGTGCCTGATCGCCTGCCCGGTGGACGCCATCAAGCTCGACCCGGTGACGGGCGCGAAGATCGTCCTCGAGCCGACCTGCGTCGGCTGCAAGGTCTGCACGATCGCCTGCCCGTTCGGGACGATCAACTACGTGGCCTCGACGGGGAAGGTGCAGAAGTGCGACCTCTGCGACGGCGACCCGGCCTGCGCGAAGGCCTGCCCGACGGGCGCCATCACCTACGTGGACGCGGACTGGACCGGCCTCGGGAAGATGCGCGCCTGGGCCGGCAAGACCGACACGACCGCGGCGACGGCGTAAGGAGTACGGACATGGCCTGGACCCGGAACGTCCTCCGCGTGAACCTCACCGCCGGCACCTGCACGCCCGAGCCGCTGAACATGGCCTGGGCCCAGGACTACCTGGGCCAGCGGGGCCTCGCCACGAAGTACTTCGTCAGCGAGGTCGACCCGAAGGTCGACCCGTTCGCCCCCGAGAACGAGCTCATCTTCGTCACCGGGCCGCTCACGGGGACGATGGCCTCGACCGGGGGCCGCTACTCCGTCGTGACGAAAGGGCCTCTCACGGGCGCCATCGCCTGCTCGAACTCCGGCGGCTACTTCGGCGCCGAGCTGAAGTTCGCGGGCTGGGACATGCTCATCTTCGAGGGCGCCTCGCCGAAGCCGGTCTACCTCCTCATCACGGACGGGAAGGCCGAGCTCGTGGACGCCGCTCCCCTCTGGGGAAAGACCGTCTGGGAGACCGAGGAAGGGATCAAGAAGGCCCACCAGGACCCGCAGATCCGCGTCGCGGCGATCGGCCGGGCGGGCGAGATCGGCGTCCTCTACGCCGGCATCGTGAACGACCTCCACCGGGCCGCCGGGCGGTCCGGCGTCGGCGCGGTCATGGGGTCGAAGAACCTCAAAGCCGTGGCCGTCCGCGGCACCCGCACCGACTCCTATCCCCTCGCGAACCCGAAGGCGTTCCTCGCGGCGACGGAGGCCGCGAAGAAGGTCCTCGCGGCGAACGGCGTGACGGGGCAGGGGCTGCCGAAGTACGGCACCCAGGTCCTGATGAACGTCATCAACGAGCTGGGGGCGCTCCCGACCCGCAACCACCGCGACATCCAGTTCGAAGGGGCCACCGACATATCCGGCGAGGCGATGCACCTGAAGCGCCCCACGGACGGCAAGGCGAACCTCGTCACGAACGGCGCCTGCTTCGGTTGCACCATCGCCTGCGGCCGCATCTCCCGGATGGACCCGGGCCACTTCACCGTGAAGGACAAGCCGCAGTACCAGGGCGCCTCCGGCGGCGTGGAGTACGAGGCCGCCTGGGCGCTCGGCGCCGCGAACGGCGTGAACGACCTCGAGGCCCTCACCTACGCGAACTTCCTCTGCAACGAGCACGGCTTCGACCCGATCTCGTTCGGGGCGACGGTCGGTGCCGCGATGGAGCTCTACGACCTCGGCATCCTGACGAAGGAGGAGGTCGGCTTCGAGCTCCCCTTCGGCTCCACGGAGGCGATGGTGAAGCTCGCGGAGCTGACGGCCCGGGGCGAGGGCTTCGGGAAGGAAATCGGGATGGGGAGCAGGCGCCTCTGCGCGAAGTACGGCCGGCCCGACCTCTCGATGACCGTCAAGGG
>CALBDV010000815.1 GCA_937927565.1 uncultured Holophagales bacterium | reverse complement strand
ACTCCGGTCCGCGCGGCGCTCGAGCCGACGAGCGCCCTCCTGGAGCAGGTGGAGGACGGGCTCGGCGCTCTCGAGAAGACCCATCGTGCACACCTCGACGAGACCATTCGCGCCTCGTTCGGGGACAGCCTCGACTTGGACGCGACGTTGCGGCCTCTCTTCCCCAACCAGAACCGTTGGGATTTCCTGCTCGGATACACACCCGCAGGCCAAGTCGTGGCCCTCGAACCCCACTCGGCCCACGAGGACCAGGTCAGCGTCGTCATCGCGAAGAAGAAGGCCGCACAGGAACAGCTTCGGGGGCACCTGAGAAAGAACGCGTTCGTCGCGGAGTGGTTCTGGGTCGCATCGGGGAAGGTCCAGTTCGCGAAGACGGAGAAGGCGATTCGAAGGCTCGATGAGCACGGCATTCTCTTCGTGAGCCGGATTCTCCTCGCCAAGCACCTTGCGCACCTGGGGGGAGGGAACGCGAACAGGAGGAGCGTCCGGCGATGACGCCACCCGGCGCGTCCCGGGAACCGGGGGTGCCGATGACGGGACCCCTATCGCCGGCGACGGGAACGCTCCTCGCGAAGAGCGCCTACGACAACGGCTTCGACTTGGAGCGGGCCGAATCGGGCGGCTGGCTGGCGTTCGCGAGCACGCGTTCGCCGCTTTGGCTTTGGCTCGGCGGGGCTGGAGATCAGGGCCTCGTCGCGGCGTTCTCTCGGCGAAACGTCGGACAGGCGCTGACGGAGCACGGAAGACCGTTCCCGGGCACGCTCCCGGATGGAGCCCTGATCGCCCGGGTCGTCCCCGACGTCTCGGCTCTTCATCGAATGCTCCGGCGCGCCTTCCAGCTCTCCCTGGCCCTTCCCGACGAACTCCTCGCGGCATTCCAGAAGAAGACCGCGGCGCTGCCGAAGTCGACCGAGGCCGAGCGTCTCGTCGTCCAGCGCGTCGGGCAGGACCTCTTCAGGGCCGGCCTCGTCGACTACTGGGAAGGCCGATGCGCGGTGACGGGACTCGCTGTCGTCGAGCTGCTGCGCGCCAGCCACATCAAACCGTGGGCCGATTGCGCGACCGACGCGGAGCGGCTCGACGTCTTCAACGGCCTCCTCCTTGCGCCCCAGCTCGACGCCGCGTTCGACCGAGGGTTAGCGACCGTGACGGACGACGGGGCGGTCGCCGTCTCGGGCCTTCTCCGCAGCGGGGACCGAGGACTTCTCGGACTCGAGGCTCCCCTGTACGTGCGTAACCTGGAAGACGCCCATCGGGCCTATCTCGCCTGGCATCGCGACAAGGTATTCCGAAAGGCGTGAGCTACGGTATCTCCGGAGACGTCGATGTGGCCGGCCAGGGGCGGCAAATATCCGAGCCGTGCTGATAGGTTTGACGCGAGCTGGGTGTCTGTGAAGTCTCAGGC
The DNA here is from genome assembly GCA_937927565.1 of uncultured Holophagales bacterium. Taxonomy (GTDB): domain Bacteria; phylum Acidobacteriota; class Thermoanaerobaculia; order UBA5066; family UBA5066; genus UBA5066. Next base: position 1,057 of record CALBDV010000815.1, on the reverse strand, counting down.
AGGTTCGGAGGAAGAGTGAGCGACATTGAAGAGGTCGTCCGAGCCCTCGCGGCGGTGCTCGAAACGCCGCCTGACTCGGCGCCACCGCGGTCTCGGCTCGATAAGGAGGTCGAAAACCATGGATGAGGACTGCGGGTGCACCAGGCACCAGAAAGCGGACAAGAGAACGACTGGCGTGATCGTGCTGGCGGACGGATTCCGCGGCTACCTCGGGAGCCCGTGCGTCCGCGATCGGGTCGTGCCGCTTCTACTCGGCGGTCGGCAGGAGGAGTACCTCACGAAGGAGTTCATGCAGTTCGTCTACTGGCGGTCGGGAGGGAAGCGGTTCTGTGAGGGGAATTTCGGCAACCAGCGCGAGCAGAGGATCGACATCGCGATTCTGGGAGAAACGAGGGGCGGCGACGGAGATGGCGACCCCGGCGCCGAGCGGAAGCACGGAGTGGCGACCGAGGTTCTGATCGAGGCGAAGTACTTGCAGAACCGAAACCGTCGCGGGACGCAGGACAACAAGATCGACGAGATTCGCCCGACCCTAACCGACCTCGCTCGGCAGCTCCGGCTCAAGCCGGCCGGCCGACACGCGGGGAATCGCGTCGCCCTGCGAGGGAAGACCGTATCGGTGTACGGCCTCGTCTTCTGCTCCTACGTTCGTCGAACGACCGAAGCGGACAAGAAGAACTCGTACTTCGAGCGAGTCCTCGAGGAAGCTCACGACCTCTATCTTCAGTACCACGATCTCCAGAAGCCCGCGTTGAGGAACGTCTACGAGGACTGCCGGATTCGGCTCTTTGGCGAGGATTGGCTCGTATCACTGCGATCCGCGCTCTGGAGGCTCGACAAGAACCGTCCCGAGAACGTGTTCCGCCGTTCGAAGGCACAGGCGGGTGTCCCGGCGCCGACCGGAGATTGATGTGCCCAGCCGGTCGCGCCAGCGTCGGGCGACGATCAAGTGCGCTGCGAACTCCCTGTAAGTGCCTGCACGGGAGCCGGTTGGCATAGTGCGGCCGACTAAGATCAGAGCGCTGACTCTAATGACGAGGGCCGCGGGATCTCTCCC
>CALBDV010000814.1 GCA_937927565.1 uncultured Holophagales bacterium | reverse complement strand
GGTCAGCACGTCGAGACCGGGAATTCTCTCGAAGTCCCTCCGGTTCCGCGTGACGCGCGACACGCCCCCTCGAGCGACTCCGCGAGCCGCGCGACCCGTTCGCGCGCGCGGGGGAGGCCTTCCGCCCCCGGATCAGCTCCTCGACCGCGTCCGGCGCCTTCGGGCCGAGCGAGGCCGCCTTCGCCGTCGCGAGGAGGTCCCGGGCCGTCCGGCGCGGCGCGCGGTGGAGCTTGATGTCCCGGGAGAACGACATCCCGGGCCGCTTGCGGCGCACCAGAAGCTCGCAGGCTTCAAGGTCCTCGGTAATCGTCTCGACGGCCATTCACGGATCAGGTACGGATCGCCGAAGCCCCGGTGAGGGCGGAGGACGTTCCCGTCTCAGCGCGTATCAGCCCGTCGCGGCCATCCCGGCGCTGCACAGCGCAGCCCCCAGACGTCGCGACTGTGCCGATCGTCAGTCGTCCGCGCGGCTGAACGAGGTCTCTCCGGTTTCCGGCAGACGAAGCTCTCGGCGATCTCGAGAGACCTGCTGTGTGGTTTGTCGGCGTTGTCACAGGATTGGGATCCAGATCTCCGTCCGGAGCTCGTCCGGCCTCACCTGATCGGGACTGCTCAGGTAGACCTCGAAGGACGGCTCTTCCCGCAGCTTCTGTTCGCTGCCCGGGAGCCAGGTTCTGAAGATCCCGTCATAGGCAGCATGGAGGCCCTCGTAGGCGCCCTCGTGGAGGAACACGGCGTAACGGCCGCCGGCGATGGTCTTCCGGCCGACCCCTTCCTCCGCGTTCACCTCGCGGTCGGCGGTGACGCATGCGTCGTAACGGAGCCTCGACTCCTCCGTGACGTGCGGATCGTCGTGGGAGATGCCGATCACGCGTGTCGTTGGGCCGAGCAGTCCGCGCGGTCCGGCGAACTGACAGAGGACGCCGAAGGCCTCGGCCGCCGCCTGGGCGTACGGACCCGTCCTCCGCACGAAGAGGACGGGCATTGGATCGATGGTCCGTATCTGCGGAATCATGGTCAATTCCTCCTTCTCCGTGGCCGGCGCGAATGGCCTCGTGCCGAGCAGGCGAGCGGGCTCGTGTCGCTGGCGGTATTCGGTCGGGTTGACGCCGAAGTGGGTGGCGAAGGCACGCGTGAAGGCCGAGGGTGTCTCGTAGCCGGCGCCCAGGGCGATCTCAGTGACGGAGTCGTCGAGGTGGAGCAGTTGCTGGGCTGCCCGCTCGAGTCGCAGGCGTCGGATGAAGGCGGCAAGCGACTCGCCGGTGAAGGCCGCGAAGATGCGATGGAAGTGGAAGGGCGAGAAGTGCGCGACGCGGGCGAGGTCGTCCAGTCTCAACGGCTCCCCGAGATGAGCCTCGATGTGGAAGATCACCCGGTTGATCCGTTTCCGGTAGCCCTCGGGCGTGGAGTCGCTGGATGGCATTCGTTCCCCCCGCCGACAGGAATACCACCCGCGACCGGTCCCCGCTTTCCCGTGCTTGCTATTTCGGGGCATGGCGATTCGGCCGGCCTGAACGGGGCCTTCCTCGTCACCACCGTCATGGCCGGGCTCACCCAGAGCAGCTACCGCAGGTCCGCCCTTGGCATGGCGTTTCCGGCGCCACATAAGGGGTCTCCCTGAATGCCTCCGCAGTAGGCGGGCTTCCAGCGGCGACCCACTCGCGAGCATCGACGATCACCCTCACGATCGGTCTCTTCTCGTAGTCGCACGGGCGAACGCCAAAGGGACTCGTCCCCCGGTATGCGACGCCCCCGCAGACACAGCTCCGGGAATGGAGCTCGACGTACTCCCTCCTGATCGGCTCGGATGCTGAGGTCCTTCCCTCCGTCGTCGCCACCCGCCCCTCGCTTCTCAAGATCTGAGAACCCGTGCGCCCGACACTTGTCCGGGAGACGGACTCTTCCCCTGGAGCTAAGCTGCGCGAGAGGCGGCTTTTTCCAACAGGCAACCGGGACTTTTTTCGCCCAACCGGTGCAAGTCGACGCTGGAGTTCAGAGAGAGAGCCTGGCGGATCCCGTTCCGACTGCCCTGCGCGCCTCTCATGGGCCGCGGCAAGCCCTGTGTCCTGTCGTAGATAAGGCTCGCCGGGTGCTCACGTCTAGCCCCCGCCACGGCTCCGGCGCTCGAGGGTCGAGGAAGGTCAGGGCCGCCGGCGGGCCTGGATCGCCGCACGGACCTTGTCCCAGCCCTCGGGATGGTCGCCGTACACGCTGTCCTTCCAGTCCTTCAGGTAGTAGTCGAGCGAGAGTCCCTCAGGATTCGTCACGTCGAGCTTCGCGCCCTTCTCGATCAGGTACAGGGCCGAGTCCCACTGCCGCAGTCCGACGAATCGGACGAGCATCGATTCGCCCCCGGGCAGACGCTCGTCGATGCGGGCGCCCGCCTCGACCAGGAGTCGGACCAGGTCTGGCCGGTCGCCGGCATCGGCCATCGCCGTCATGCCGGAGTGCGGATCCCTGGCGTTGGGGTTCGCCCCGTGCTTCAAGAGGAGGCGAACGACCTCGACGGAGGCGGGCGACGGCACGATGGTCATGAACCGAAGGAGGTTTCCCCCTTCCGGCATTCCCGACTTCTCGGGATCCGCCCCTGCTTCCAGCAGAGCTCGCACCGTCTCGGGATTCCCCTTCCTGTCCCGGACGACGACGGCGGCAAAGGCCAGCAGGTCGTGGCCCGCCCGGTCGCGGTTCAGGGGTGGCGGCCCTCCGGCGAGCAGACGCTGGAGTCCCGCGACGTCCCCGGACTGGATCCTCTCCGCCAGCGCGCGGCACGAAGGGTCGGGGAAGTCCCCGATTCGGCTCAGCGCGCTTTCGAGGCGCCACGTCTTCCAGCCGCTGACGATCGGTGAGGCGATGAGCAGGACGATCGGAAAGGCCAGCAGCAGCGTCAGCGTGACCAGGGCTCCCGGGGCGCCGCGGCGTGTCGCCCAGTAGAGCCAGACGCCTGCACCCGCAAGGACGACGAGGAGGAGGCCCAGGACGACGGCCCCCGTGCCAGGCGCAGCCTCGGGGCTGTGGCTCTTCTCGGTGAGGACCTTCACGAAGCCCCAGAGCACCCCGAGGAGCAAGGCACTCCAGAGCGTCCAGCAGACGGGGACGAGGACCTTCGCGATGCTCATCGCAGGACCACGGGAGCAGCATAGTCGCGGACGGCGACCGGAGCCAAAGCCAGGGTGCAGCCGCCCGGAGGGGCCGGATTCCGGGTTGTCAGGAACCGACGTCGATCGTGCCGTTCTTCGTCCCCATTGCCGTATCGGGGTAGACGTACGAGTAGGAGTACTCGCCCTTTGCGTCTCTGTTGACGATGTACTTCCTCGTGACCTTGCCGATGGCGATCGGGGCGGGACTGATCTGCGGGGAGACGCAGGTGGGAAGCGTGAGACCGGTGACGGCCTTGCCGGTGCTGTTCGTCCAGATGATCTCGTCACCAGGACTGCAGGCCTGTTGTCTGGGGTCGGGGCCTGTGGGGCCGAGGGTGATCGTCTTCGTCGCCATGTCGTTCTCCTTCTGTGGCCAGCCGCTTCACGGATTACGGGAATCTGCGTGCGGCTCAGCCCGGCGTCTTCATGCGCGGGTCTTCGAGAAGCCGTGAAAGCTCGGGGTTGCGCAGGAGCTGCTGCCGCTGGAAGCCGAGGTCCAGCGCCCTGCGGACGGCGGCGACCGCCTTCTCGCGCCTCCCGAGGAGCTCGTAGACCTCCGCCGCGTCGGCCTGGAACTGGCCGGTGCCGGGGGAGAGGGTGAGGGCGGTGGAGAGCCTCTGCAGCGACAGCTGCGACTTCCCGGTCTTTGCGTAGTAGAGGGCCAGCTGACTGTGGAGGGCAGGGTCCCGCGGGCTCTCCTTCCGTTCGGCTTCGGCGAGCTGGATCGCACGATCGAACGCCTCGACCGCCTGCTCGTCCATTCCGCCCATCCAGGAGGAGACGTACCCGAGGTTGCCCCACGCCAGCCAGTCCGCGTCGTCGAGCTCGAGCGCCTTTCGATACGCGGCCGCGGAGTCGGGGTACCGTCCCGCCCGCGAGTAGGCCGTGCCGAGGTTGGAGTAGGCCATGGTGCTCGGCTTCAGCGATACGGCCCGCTCGTACAGGGTGATGGCCTCCGCGAACCGGCCGGTCTCGCTGAGCGCGGAGCCGAGATTCACGAGCGCGGCGGCATTGTCGGGGGCGAGGCGAATGACCGCCCGCCACTCCCGGACGGCGTCCTCGAAGCGGCCCTGCCGGAAGAGGAAGTTCGCGAAGGAGTCGAGGATGGAGAGGTTCTCCGGGTCGAGAGAGAGCGCCTTCCGATAGGAGGCCTCGGCGTCTTTCAGCCTTCCGAGGCGTTCGTACTGACGGGCGATCGCCTGGTTGGCTTCCGGATCGTTGGCGTCGATGGCGAGCGCGCGTTCGAACGCGGCGAAGGCGAGGTCGTTGCTCCCTCGCATCCCGTGGATGCGCCCGAGGGCCACCTGCACCGGCGCGAGGCCGGGGTTCAGGCGAACGGCCTCGTCGGCGCTCTTCCCCGCTTCGGCGAGCCAGGCCTTGTCGCGAGTCAGCGCGTACTTGATCCGCTGAGCATCGGCGAGCCGGGCGAAGGCCAGGGCGAAGGAGGGGTCCTCTGCGGCGGCCTGGCGGAAGAGACGGATCGCGTCGTCGAGGTTGGTCCCCTTGTCCCAGCGCTTCACCAGCTCCAGCCCCTCGAGGTAGCGGTCGTACCCGTTGCCGGGTGAAGGTGCCGACGCCGTCTGGGGCGCGGGGCTGTGCGGGAGACGCGTCTTCCAGAGGACCGCCCCGGCGACGAAGCTGGCGAGGAGGACGGCGGCAGCGACGATCCACGCCAGTTGCCGGTGCACCCAGTCCAGGGCGATCGCGAAACGGCGCCGGCGCCCGCGACGCGAGACGGGCGAGCCGCCGGAGAGCGCGGCCAGCAGCTCGGCACCATTTGCGAAGCGCTGCTCCGGGTCCTTGTCGAGCATCCCGTCCAGAACGTCCGTCACGTCCCGCTTCAGCCCGGGACGCAGGCGAACGGCCGGTTCGGGCACGCGGTGGACGATCTCGTAGAGAACGGCGGCCACCGAGGTGCCGCCGAACGGCGCCTTCCCGGTGAGCATCTCGTAGAGGACGATGCCGAGGGAGAAGACGTCCGTACGGGCGTCGACCTGCCCCCCCTCCACCTGCTCCGGCGACATGTACCCCGGCGTCCCCACGACCGTGCCGAACGCGGTGAGGCGCTCCTTCGTCGGTCCGACGGAGTCCACCGCTCCGGACTCGACGCGCGCGAGGCCGAAGTCGAGGACTTTCAGCTGCCCCCCGGACGTGACCATGAGGTTCTGGGGCTTGAGGTCGCGGTGAACGATGCCCGCCCTGTGCGCGACGGCGAGCGCCGCCGCCGCCTGCCTCGCGTAGTCGAGCGCCAGCTCCACCGGAAGGGGCCCGGCATCGAGGATGTCACGCAACGTCTGGCCCTCGACCCGCTCCATGACGATGAAGTCGACGCCCTGGGCGTGGCCGACGTCGTGGACCGTGACGATGCCGGGGTGGTTCAGCGCCGAGGCCGCCTGCGCCTCCCGGAGGAAGCGCTCGCGCTTCGTGGGGGAGTCGGCGTCCTTCGGCAGGACCTTCACCGCGACCTCCCGGCCCAGTCGGGAGTCGATCGCCCGGTAGACCTCACCCATCCCTCCCGTCCCGAGCGGGCCGAGGATTCCGTAGGGTCCGAGCTTCGTGCCGGCAGGAAGGCTCATCGGTTGCCGCGCGCGATTATGGCGGACGAGTCGCGAGAGCCCGGCCTCATCTTTCGATCGCCACGAACGGGCCCTCGACTCCTGCCGGGTGCCTCGGCGACGACCCCCCGAAAAGAAAGTTGCGGCGGGCTGTCGTAAAAATCCGCGTCTCGCGGAGCTTAGTTTCGTCGGGCGGCGTTGCTGCCCGTTGGCTCGCGTCCGCTGGAAGGCCAGCGGGTTGTGTGAGGAGTATGCGTTCAGACGATGCTCGGAATCGGGCTCGGTTCTGCGTGAGCTCGGTCCTCCGGAACGGAGAAGCCCCATGACGAGTGCGACCGCTGCCCCGGAAACGCAGGAGGACTCTCCTGCGATACGCATCGCCGGACGCTCCTTCGTCATCGCGAGCAGGCTGCCGCGGTCTGCGTTCTTCGAGCTCGAGCGCGAGATCGAGCGACGCCGCGGAGCGATCCACCCGTTCCTGACCGCCGTGACCGACGTCCTCGTCGTCGGCCACCTCGATGGCGTGGGCGTCGACGCTGCCTGGGCTCGGGAGCAGGTCAGGCGCGGGGAGATCTACCGTGATCGGTGGGGACACCTGGAGTTCGTCTCGGAGCGGGACCTCCGCGCGACCTTCGCGCTTCGATAGCTGCATGTGCCGTCGTGCCGTCGTTCCGGGCTCACTCAGCGCTCCGTTCGCGATGAGACCAAGGCAGGGCGGCCGACCGGCCCCGTCCTGCTCATCCCCCCGCGACGATGCCAGCTTGCTCCTCAGGAGGTCATCGAATTCGTCGTCTCCTGTCCGCGTTTCTCGCCGTCGTGGTGCTCGCTCTCGGCTTCGCCTCAACACAGGTGCACGCGGGCGATTTCTATGATTGGGACGTCAGAAAGGAGTGGCACGACGCCAATGGCGAGGTCGACTCCCGCGACCCGTGGAAGGTCGTGAAGCCGGGGCCGTCTCGCGGCAGGATGCCCGGGGCGGTCCAGGTCCCTTTGCCGGAGCTGCCTGGCGGCGAGGCCGCCGGACTGCACCCGAGGTTCACCTGAAGAATCTCGCATTCCGGAAGACGAGCTCCTCGAGCTCCACCCCCGGGGGCGCTCACGGAGCCGGCACTTCGTACACGTCCACGCCCCCTGCCGTACCGACGAGCCGGAGTCGCGCGCGGAGGGCGAAGATTGCCTTCGCCTGCTCCCGGCTCCCGGCGAGCGGGAGGAGGGAGGCCGGCGTGCCGCCGCCGTACCCCGGTGTGACCACGAGGTAGCGGACGTCGAGCTCCTGCATGCGCCGGAGGAGGGAGGCCTCGCGCGGGTCCGTCTCGAGCCACTGCTTGAGCGGCGGCTCGGCAAGGAGACCCTCGACGATCCACGGACGATCGAAGTAGAAGGGCGCGGGGAAGTCGAGCGCCATCACGGTCCCGCCCGCGGGTCGCGCGTTGACGAGCCGTGCGGCGCCAAGGGCCGGGATCCACTGGCTCATGAAGGCGTCCCGCGAGAGCCGTCCGCGGAGGTAATCGAGCGGTGGGAGACCGAGGAAAAGGCTTCGCGGAACCGACACGATCAGGGCGGGAATGGCCAGCGCGAGGGCCGCGGGTGCCGCCCATCTGCGCACGGCGAGGACGAGCGCCCAGGCCTCGAAGAACGCGAGCCCGAAGAAGAGCGGCATCAGCAATCGCGAGTAGGGGTGGTAGAGAAGGGCCACGGCGATGGCCGGGAGGACCAGGGCGAGGACGGGCCGCAGCTCGCGTCTCCGGATCACGAGGGCGAGCGCGAAGAGCCCGAAGAGGTGATGCCACCCCACGACGTCGTCCGGCTCTACCGGCGCCCAGTCGAGGTCCCAGGCGAAGCCGAGGGGACCCGGCGTATTCGCGTGGTAGTTCGTGACGAGGTCGAGCGAGGCGTCAGAGATACCTGGGATCGGCAGCCCCAGGAGGCCGTGGCCGACCGGATAGACCGGATCACCGGTCGCGACGAGGCTCCGGATCGCGAAAGGAGAGAAGGCAAGGACGATCGGGAGCGCGAGGGCGATCCCGGCACGTCCCCGCTCCTTCCGCGGGCGTCCGAAGAGCGCTGCGACCACGATGCCGAACGCTGCCGGAGCGATCGCGACCTTGGTCGCGATCGCCGCGCCGAGAGCGATTCCGATTACGGCGGGCGGGCCGCGGCGGGCGAGGACGAGCGTCGCGACCGCGACGTGGAAGAGCGCGATGTGGTCGATGAACGCCGCCGGGGCCGGGCTGATCGCGAGCGGCGTCACCGCGAAGAGGAAGGGGGCGAGGAGCGCCGCGCTCCGGCTGGAGCGTCCCGAATGCGTGAGGAGAGCGAGGACCGCGAGGGACGAGAGGAAGAACCCGGCATGGAGGAACTTCGCGGTCTCGCCCCCCGATAGACGGAGCGCGAGCAGGTACATCATCTCGGCGCCCTGCGGATAGCTGCCAGCAATGTCCCATTCGTAGCGGAAGACCTGTCCGGTCAGGAGGAAGAGCTTCGGGAGGGCGACGTGATACCGCAGGCCGTCCGAGTCGACGAGGGGAAGGAGGAGCGCCGGGGCGAGGAGGAGAACCGGAACCGAGAGCAGGAGCGCCGAGAAGGGGCTCGCCTTCACGAGCGCGGCCAGGAGGCGCGCCACGCGGCAGAGGTCCGCCGCCCAGGGCCGGAGAGAGCGGAGAGAGAAGAGGACGAGGAGCACGAAGACCGGGAGGAGGGTCCAGGTGCCGAGCAGCGAGCCCGTGACGAAGGTCAGCCACCCGGTGAGGAGAGCTCCCGCGGAGAGCGAGAGAGGGAGGGTGAGGCGCGCCGAGGCGGGACGAAAGCGCGCAGGGAGCGCCCCGTAGCCGATGAGCGAAAAGAGGAGAAGGAGCGCTGCCGCAGCGGACCCTTGTGCAGCCGCGGTGGCCGCGATTCCGGGGAACTCCGCGCTCAAGCTCGTCCGCCTCCCGTCCCGAGTATCGCGTATTCGGCGGACGCGGATGCCGGG
>CALBDV010000813.1 GCA_937927565.1 uncultured Holophagales bacterium | reverse complement strand
AAGCTGCTTGATGCCGCGGTGGCGCGCTCGGAGCAGCTCGAGATTCGCTCGCGTCGCCTCTACGACATCGCGCAGCCGTCGATCCCGAACGCTCTGATTTCGATCCCAGCCCATACCCCAGCTAGCGCTCGGGAGACTGCGGCTGTCAAGGAAGTGCTCCGACACGAGAAGCGATCTCAACGCTGCGTCCATCACACGCGCGGATTATGCGCCCCGGATAGCCTGCGGAAGAGTTCCTCCGCATACGTGTCGGTCATGCCGGCGATGAAGTCGACCGCGGCGAGCGCCCGGCGGTAGTCGTCGGAACACGCCACGTTCGCGTCGTCCGGGTGCGCTGGCGTGGGTGACACGAGGGCTCGGAAGAGCTTCGTTCCTGGCCGGTCTTTCCGTGGGACGAGAGCATTCAGGAGTTCCCGGATGACGTGCCGGCCCCGGTGTTCGAGCGTCACGACATTGGGATTCGCGTGGACAAACTCCTTCGCGAGGGCTCGGAGCGCGGTGTTCAGCCGCGCGAGGTCCATGACCTCCACCAGTTCCGTGTCGAACTCACCGGTCCGAATGCCATCGTAGTGATCGACGAAGGCGCGAGCAGCCGAGGCGGCCATCTTCCCCATCGCCACCTGGCGGAAGTACTGGTACGCGAGCTGGTCGCGATCTCCACCGACTAGGCCCGCGCGCTCCAACACCTCGAGACGCGCTACGAGCGCTGATTCGACGATCGCCTCCGCCAAGGAGCCCGCCATACCCGTACGGAGCCTTTCGATCATCTGCGGGAGCGAGAGAACTCGTTTCTTCAGCGCGTCCTCGACGTCCACGAAGCAGTTCGCGATATCGTCTGCGGCTTCCATGAGGAACGCGAGCGGATGCCGGAACCGGAACTGCACCTCATCGTGCACCCGCTCGAACGTTCGGGTATCTGCTTTGAAGTACCCGAACTTCGACCGGCTCTTCCCATTCGATGTCACCTCATGGGAACCGCACGGGTACTTCAGGAAGGCCGCGAGAGTCCCTGCCGTGAGGTTCAGTCCGGAGTGATCTCCGAGGTGCTGGAGCCGCGTCGCGAGGCGGAAGCCCAGGGCGTTGCCCTCGAATCGCTCGAAGTCCTGACGTTCCTGCGCATCACCGAACTCGAAGGCTGAGCGATGCTCAGCGAACCACTCTTGGATCGCGGCCTCGCCAGAGTGCCCGAACGGCGGATTGCCCAGGTCATGGAGGAGACATGCCGTCGCGACGATGAAGGCGGCATCCTCTGGATTCACGGAACGTTCGAGGTGCTTGTCGAGGAGATTCCGCATCGCCGTAGACGCCAGCGATCGACCGAGTGCTGCGACTTCGACAGAGTGGGTGAGGCGCGTCCGAACGTAGTCTGATGGCTCGATCGGGAACGCCTGCGTCTTGTCCTGAAGGCGTCGAAATGCTGAGGAGAAGACGACGCGCTCGTAGTCACGCTCAAACGGCGACCGACGATCCTCGTCCTCGTCGCGAAGGAAGGAGAGCTGCGACCCCCGCAGCCTCGTCGTCGAACTCAGCTTCGACCAATCCACGTCCTCTCCGCTCCCCTCCCGGAGTGGCGCCACGCTCTTCGTGCGCCGTCGATGGACGCGAATCAGTGCGCGTCCTTTCGCGCTCCGCACCATTCCTCGGTGCGCGACGCCGGGAGCATACCTGACCGCGCGGCGCATCCTCCCGACGAACATCGTCTCGACGAGAGTATCGGCGCGAACATGCGTGAGAGAGCCTCCGCCGCACCACCGATCCAGCGCTGCCGCGAGATGATCCTCTTCGAGTCGATGCGCGGAGACGCGGTCGCAGGATCTCGCGGCGGTCATTTCTTCGCGTGCGACACCCTGGCCTGTAGTACTTTTCGGTAGCTCGCGCAGCCTTGGTATGGGAGGAGGCGTCCGGATGGCGTTGCCCTCTCGTGGAGTTGAGATGAGTGAGCGACGTGCTGGAGCTTGGCCCATGACCTTCCGCTCCTTCCCCCGCCCGGAAAAGGCGTCACGCGTGCGCCTGACGGTGGCCATCAACGCCTCCGCCTTCCTGATCCTCGCCCTCGGAAGGCTGGGCGCACCCGCGCAGACCTGCCCCGACGGCGGCTTCCTGCCTCAGCCGACGAGCTGCCCGACCACCTACTGCCGGCCGGACGGCAGCGGGCTACCCGCTGCGTGGTACTCGCCTTCTGGCGCCGGAAGCCGGACGTGGCAGTTTCGCCGCGCGACCCGGAGCCCGAACTCGACCGCGTATCCGGTCCTGCCCACGGGCAGCTACCCCGGGTGTCGATTCTCGTTCCCGGGGAACAGCCCGGCAGGGTCGGCCGCGCTCCGGGTGGTCGGACGCCGGGTCTTCGTCGACTACGACGCTCCGAACTACTACTGCTTCGATGACGGAGCATGGCCCATCGGCTACTGCAACCTCGGGGGCGACATCGCAGGCACGGCGAATAGACTCGTGCTGTATGTGAATGACTGGGTCGAGAAGGAGACCTGGATCTACTTCGACTACGGGACCTGGGATACGGGCTATGACCTGCCGTGCCCTGGCGCGACGCCGATCAAGCTGGAGGCGGAGGTTCGGTACGTTCGCTCGGGCACGACCTCGACCCCCTACTCGAGCGGTCCGCAGTTCATTCAGCTGGCAGCACCCTGCGGCACCCCCGACCGCGGCTCCTGCCCCGCTGGCGGTGACGGCCACGCCGCCGGAACCGGCGTCGGCCTCCCGATCAACGTCGGCTCCGGCGATGTCTCCGCGACGATCCCGCTCTTCACCATCCAACAGTCCCCCCTCTC
>CALBDV010000812.1 GCA_937927565.1 uncultured Holophagales bacterium | reverse complement strand
CACGACGGCGTCGACGCCCTCGTCGTCATCTTCGCCTGCATCGGCGGCTGCGACCCGAAGGTCGTCGGGCGCGGCATCCGCCGCGGCGTCCTGCGCGCCGAGCGGAAGACCGGCGTCGCCAAGCCCGTTCTCCTCTGCCTCATGGGCCAGGCGGGGGTCGTCCGCCTGCACGGCGAGGGGGCGGCGGACCCCGTCGGCGCCGCGTCGCGCCACGCCTTCCCGTCCTACCGCTTCCCCGAGTCCGCCGCGCTCGCCCTCTCGCGCGCCGTCCAGTACGCCGGTCACCGTCAGCGTCCGGGGGGACATTTCGTCTGGTACGAAGACGTCGACGCCGGGGCTGCGCGCCAGGAGGTGACGGCCCTCCTGGCGGATTCGACCGAGGACGTCGTCTGGCTGGAAGGGGAACGGGCGTGGTCCCTCCTGAAGCGCTTCGGCATCTCGACGGGAGCGGTGAAGGAGACCGGCGCCTCGGCCGCGGCGGACCACGCCGTCGTGGAGGTGGTTTCCGACCCGAGCTTCGGCCCCCTCATCCGCCTCTCCCGGCCGGGGCTCCCGCCGGTCGTCCGGATCACGCCGCTGACCGACCACGACGTGAGGGAGATCGTCGAGACGGCAGGCCTTCCGCTCGAGTGCGGGGTCGACGAGCTCCTCGGCCGGATGTCCCAGCTCATCGAGGAGCTCCCGTGGCTCTCGGCCATGCAGGCCCGGATCCACAGGGTGGAGCACACCCCCGGGAGCTGCGGCGTCGTCCTCGAGGCGGCGGTGCGGATCGCCCTGTCGCGGCGCGAGAACCCGGTGAAATAGGGAAGGCCGCCCGGCCCTCGAAGCGCCTACGGAATCCAGTCGCCGGAGACGAACTCGGAGACCGTCCGCCAGCTGAAGTAGAGCCCGAAGGCCAGGAGAAGGACCCCGGCGGCGAACGTGGATTGCTTGATCCACTCGCCGGCCGGATGGCTCTTCAGCTTCTCGACGAGCTCGGTCAGGATGAGGAACCAGACGAAGACGCCGACGCCGACGCCGACGGCGAAGACTCCGGCCGGAAGGAGACCGGCCGGGAGAATCCGGTGCCCGACGAGGAAGGAGATGATGAGCGTCCAGTTCACGAAGAGGGCCGGGTTCGCCGCTCCCTGAAGGACGCCGACGAGGAACGGAAACCGGAACCCGGAGACGTCCTTGGGCGGGGCCGTGAGCCTCGCCCCGGGGCCGTCCGGTTCCGCGCCCTTCTTCCTGTCGAAGACGAGGATCTTCAGCCCTCCCGCAAGGAGGAAGAGGGCCAGGCCCAGCCGGGTCCAGGGGTTGTTGACGACCTTCTCCAGCACCCAGCCGAATCCCATGGCCACGAAACCGCAGATCACGGTGTCGACGAGAGCGGCACCGAGCGCGACACGGAGCGCCTCGCGCGTCTGGTTCTGCGAAGCCTTCCGGATGACGTTGAAGTTGACGGGGCCGGGCGGGATCGCACCGAACAGGCCAACGGCAAAGCCCGCGAGGAGGGCCACCGGCAGCTCCTTCAAGCTCGTCGGCTCCGCCGCGACATGCGGACGGAATCCTCTCACGTCTGTTGCGGGCCTTCGAACGTAAGGCTAATGTGAGGGACATGAAGGTCTTCTCCTGCGCGCTCCTGCTCGCGCTCGCTCTTCCCGTCGCGGGCCAGGAGGCGCGGCTGGACTTCGAGCCGCGGGTCGGCACGTCGGGAACCCGCGTCACCATCACGAGCCCTCTGCCGGCAGGGGCCGTCGTCCGCTTCGGAGGCCGCGTCGTACCGCTCCTCGCCGAGCCGGGCAGGAGCCCCAGCTTCATCGTCCCCGAGGGCGTCTCCAGCTCGTTCGTCGAGGCCACTCACGGAGGCAAGGTCTTCGGCAGGAGCGCGGTCCCGTTCGTCGTGGCCGGTTCCTCGCTCGTGAACGCCCCGAAGCTCATCGGCCTCAAGGAGGCGATCGACGTCTTCGGCTACTCCGAGCCGATTCCCGAGGGGGGAGAGAAGCCCGAGTCGAAGGTGAAGCGGGTCCTCTCGTTCGGCGACGGGGACGTTCTCACCATCGGTGAGTCGTCCCCCCAGGGGCCCCTCCCGGTCGTGATCGGAAACGACGCCTCCTCCGCCGCGATGCGAGGCATGGGAGCGCCCGGCTTCCTTCTGACGGCGCGGGCGCCGACACGGCGTTCGATCATCGTCCCGCCCCTGCCGCTGCCTCCGCCGGCTCCGACCCCGACCCCGACCCCGACTCCCGGTCCCTCCCCGAACTGACGGCCTGCCCGCCGTGCCTCGCCTCGAATTCCGTCTCGACCTGCCGGGCGTCCCGCAGGAAGCCATCGCGGCCTTTCACGCGGACCCCCGCGTTCTCGAGTGGCTTTCGCCCCCCGCGAAGAAGGTCCACGTCGTCGAGCGCCCCGAGAGGATCGTGGAGGGGGCGCGGATCGTCATCGAGGTCTCCCCGTTCGGTTTTCCCATCCGGTGGGTGTCGCGAATCGAGGAATGGGCGCCGCCGGCCCGATTCGTCGACGTCCAGGTGAAGGGGCCCTTTTCCCGCTGGCGGCACGAGCACGTCTTCGAGGACGGGGCCCTCCTCGACAGGGTCGACTACGAGGTGCCGTTCGCACTCTTCGGCGGCCGTCTCGTCGACCTCGCCGTCGTGAGGCCCGACCTCCGCCGGATGTTCCGGTTTCGCCACGAGGCGACGGCACAAAGACTCCTCGGAAAGCGCTGATCCGGGAACTTCGGCTCTTCTCGCCGGGTCTCATGGGGCGTGGAGACACTTCCGTGACGTCCCGAATACTCGCCTTCCAGCCCGGTCCGAGGGGGAGTCAGCATGGGAGAATGCCCGCCGTGATCATGCCGGTGAGAACCCTCCACGAGGGCCGGGAGTGGCCCGGAGACGAAAAGGCCGTCGCCCGCTTCCTCGGCGGCGACCACACCGCGTTCGACCTGATCGTCCGGCACTACTCGGGCATGATCTTCGCCCTGGCCTCCCGCCTCGTCGGCCCGTGGGAGGCAGAGGAGGTCGTCCAGGAGACGTTCCTCAGGGCCTGGCGGGGGCTCGAATCGTTTCGCGGCGACGCCTCGCTCAAGACCTGGCTCTACACCATCGCCCTCAACCGGGCGAAGGCGCGCCAGGGGACCCTGGCCCGGATGCGAAAGGTCTTCGTTTCTCCCCGCGTCAACCCCGAGGACGACCAGCCGTGGCCTGGAGACGAAGCGCCGGACCCGGCCGCCTCTCCGGAAGAACAGGCCGTCGCCCTCGAGCAGCGGGCGAACCTCAGGAAGGCGATCCGCAACCTCCCCGAGGAGTTCCGCCACGCCGTCGTCCTGCGCGACCTCGAAGGTCTCTCCTACGACGACATCGCCCGCGTGCTGAACGTCCCGATCGGGACCGTGAGGAGCCGGATCGCCCGCGGTCGGGCCGCCCTCCTGGAGGAGCTGTCGTGAGCGCCAACCCCCAGCCCCGTCCGTTCGTGACGGGCGACCTCGACCTCCTGATTTCCCGTTCTCTCGACGGGGACCTTCCGGGCGAAGAGGAACGCGAGCTGAAGAGCCTTCTCGTCTCGGACCCGACCGCCCGCGCCCGCTACGACGCGATGGCCCGCCTCGTCGGCCGGCTCGAAGAGCTTCCGGACCCGGAAGCCCCCTTCGCCCTGTCGACCCGTGTCCGATCGCAGGTCGAGGACGACACCAGGGGTCTCGCCGCCACGCTCCACCGGTTCGGTTTCTACTTCCGGCCCGCCACGGTGGGCGTCGTCGTCTTCGGGATCGTCGCCGTCGTCCTGACCTCGACCCTCATGTCGCCCCCGAAACCGGTGGCCACCGTTGCCGAGGCCACGGATCCGTCGAAGGTCCAGCCGGCCCCTGCCCCCGAGGACGACGGGCGCGTGACCGTCTTCTTCGCCGAGCCGGCGAAGAAGGACGACGCGAATCCGGCCGCTGTCGAAGCAGTTCCCGCGGCTCCCGCGCGCGTCGCGGCCGCGTCGGACCCGAGCCGGGCCAACGAGGCGAAGGGGAAGCTCCGGCAGGAGCCCGTTCTCGTCGCGTCGGCCGAAACGCCGCGCGAGAAAGAGGAAGCCGTCGCCTTCGCCCCGGAGCGTGACGTGCCGGCCCTCGCGGCGGCCGCTCCCGCGCCGCCGTCGGCCGCCACCTCGAGCGCCGCCGCAGACGAGTGGGTCGCGGAAAGGGCCTCGCTGCAGAAGGCGGCCGGCTCCGACGAGAAGCGCCTCCGAGCCTCCGCGCCCCAGGCCGCAGGGGCCGCGCGCGTCGCCGCGTCGGCCCAGGTCGTCGGCAAGGCCGCCGGAACTCTCGGCTTCTCGAACCCCGCTCGACTCGACGGCCTCGCGGGACCGTTCGAGGGCTCCTATCGCCTCGATCTGGACGCCTCGGGACGAGTCACCGGCGTCGTCCGCCTCGTCGGAGGCTCCGGTTCGGAGCCTTCCGGCCTCGCCGCGAGGCTGAAGGACCTCTCCTTCACCCCCGTCGACGCCGCCCGGGCGGCGGGCTCGGTGGACGTGAAAGTCCGGCTTCCGTAGGCTTCCGACTCCCCCAAGCGGGCGACACGGGCGAGCTAACTCGTTGCTAGTAAATGAGTTATTCGAAGTGTCGAATCGAATCCCCCGGGCCCCTTCCATCGGGCAGAATGGGCCTGCAACGGGGGACGATCGTGAAGAGGACGCAGACGGCCAGGGTTCGGAAGGCCCTCGAATACGTGAAGAGGCGGCTGAAGCTCGACCTCGAGTTCGTCGTTCAGCCGGGCGAGGTCCACGATCAGTTCGGCCTGCTCGACATCGAGCGCTCCGACCGCGGCACAGAGGACCGGAAGGTCTGGATCGTCAGCTACGACCCCGAGCTCGTCTCGCAGGAATCGCTCGCCGCGCTCCGTCGTCACGCGTTTCACGAAGTCCTTCACGCGCTCACCTGGCCGCTCTTCGACGAAGCCGAGGCCGCCATCCGCCGAGTGCCCGACTCCACGCTCCGAAAGGAGCTGATGGACCGCTCCATCGACGCGCGCGAGAACGTCGTCTACGAGCTCGAGCGGAAGATCGGCCCGCTCTGCTTCCCCTCGCTCCCCTGGGTCGATCCCTGATCGCTTGACCGGCGACCGGGCTCACTCCTAGAATGCGCCTCCCTTGCGGCGTGTCGCCGCGTTCTTTGGAAGGGTACGGGCCGAAGTAGCTCAGTTGGTAGAGCAACTGATTCGTAATCAGTAGGTCGGCGGTTCAAGTCCGCCTTTCGGCTCCA
>CALBDV010000811.1 GCA_937927565.1 uncultured Holophagales bacterium | reverse complement strand
GCGCGAAGGCCCTCAGCCCGGAGCGCACCGATGTCGCAGCGGACTTCTGACGTCTGGATGAAGAACGGCGCGATGCTCCGATTCGGCGGCGTCACGTTCGACGCTGGCCGGCGGCTCGTCCTGCGCGGCCCGCGACCCGTCCCGCTCATGCCGCGGGCCTCCCGTCTCCTGGCGCCAGCGGAGCCCTCGGTGGCGAAGCACGCCCTCCTCTGGAGCGGGAGCGAGATCCGTCTCGCAGAAGGGCCGAACCTGATCGGGCGGGAGCCGCCGGCCGGGATCGTGATCGCGCACCCGTCGGTCTCGCGCGAGCACGCGAGGATCGACGTCGAGGGAGAAATCGCCGAGGTCGAGGACCTGGGGAGCAAGAACGGGACGTGGCGCGGCGAGACGCGGATCTCCGGGAGGATCTCGCTCGCGGACGGAGACGAGCTGAGGGTCGGCGGCGTCCGCCTGACGTATCGGGGCCCGGCGTCGTGCCGTCCGGGCGAAACGGCCACGTACGGCTGAGGCGAGGGCCGCTCCTGCGGCCGTCAGTCTTCGTCGCGGGAGATGTCCACCGGCTGGCCGGTCGCCCATTCGATCGCGGCAGGTATCGACGCGGCGTCGAGGCCCTTCCAGTAGACGGTCCAGCCCGGGGTTCGCATCAGCCCGTCGCAGAGCTTGGCGTACCACTCGCTGATCGGGTTCGTCCTGCGCGCGCGCCAGAAGACGACGGGCGTCTCGACTACGAGCGCCTCCCAGAGGTCGCGCGCGATCCCCTCTCCCTGGGCCTCGGCCGAGACCGCGAACTTCGTCAGGTAGGCGCCGAGGGGCGCCTCCGAGAGGATCGCGCAGCCGCGGTAGCCCTCTTCGAGGTAGACGCGGTCGGGCGTCCGCGCGAAGAAGGCGTCGGACGGGGCGCGTCCGAAGCTCGACGCGAGGAGGCTGCGGACCCGCGCCACGTCGAGGCCCTTCCAGCCGTCGTGCCGGGCGATGCGCGCGCCTCGACGGAGCAGGCTCCCTGCTCCCTTCACGGTGAAGAGCTCGCGGAGGAGGTTCAGCGGGGACGTGACGGCGACGGTGAAGCCGGGCGGTGCCGCCTCCTCGCAGAGCCGGCGCGCGCCCTCCAGGATGAAGACCTCCTTGCGCGAGAGCTCCCCGCTCGAAAGGAGCCCGGGGACGTCCGTCGTCAGGTTCACGATCGGGACGAGGACGCCCTCCTGTCGGAGGCCGCCGGGGCGGTGGAGGAAGAGGAGCTTGCGAGCGTGCAGCTCCCTTAGGAGTGCGCCGAGCCGGTCGAGCCGCCCGGCGGGAGCTTCGTCCCCGCTGGGCTCGAAGACGACGATGGGGACGGCGCCGCTCCGCGCCGAGGCCGTGACCCGCGTGCTGAAGCTGCGGCGGCGGGCGCGGAGCACCTCGGCGGGAACCCCCTCGGCCAGGAGGTGGCGCCGGAGGCTCCGCGCGTGGGCGAGGGCCTCGGCCGGCTGGAAGACGCCGAGGACGACGACGGGGAAGAGGTCGAGCGCGGCGAGAAAGCGGAGGTCCTGGAGGACGGCGTCCTCGGCGTCGGCCATGACGTTGGCGTCGACGGCGATCGCCGCGAACTGCTCCCGCGGCCGCGCGCGGAAGAGGTCGAGGTAGAGGCGCGCCTCGGACGGACGCCCCGTGCTCTCGAGGAAGCGCAGGACGACGTCCTGCGGGGCGAGCTCCGCGTGGGGAGGCGTGGGGGGGCGCTCGGCGCTCACGGGGGCGGAAGGATACGGGGTTTCGGCGCCTGGAGGATGGGGCCGCGGCCTCGCAGAGGTGGGAGAGCCCGCCTGAAGACCGGAAAGCCCCGGTCGCCTTTCGGCGGCCGGGGCCCGGAAACGGGGAAGGTGTCGGAGGTTCAGGCCTGCGGGGTCGCTTCGGGAGAGCTGACGAACTGGCGGGAGAAGGTGTCCCAGCTCTTGTCGTCGAGGCTGGCTGCTGAGCCCTTGCCGGGAAGGCCGCCGTCGGCCATGACCGGGACGCGGGCCATCGTCTGCGAGGGGACCATGAAGTCGGCGAGGCGGGCGAGCTCGTCGCGCAGGAAGGCGGTGGCGGCGGCGCCGATGCGCAGGGGGGCGATGGCGGCGTGGTGGTCGCGAGTCCAGACGGAGGCGAGCCAGCCGGCGCCGTAGGGGTCGCGGGAGACGGCGGACGGGTCCCGCAGGGCCTTGTCGTTGGCCGACATCACGGTGCCGCTGGCGGGGGAGGGGACGACGAGCTTGCGGCCCTTGACGAAGAGGGTGAGGAGCGGGCTGCCGCGCTCGATGGTGGAGCCGTGGGGGGCCACCTCGACCTTGTCGATCGGGCCGACGGCCTCGGCGAGGAAGTCGTCGATGCCGACGCGGAGGCGGCCGTCAGAGGTGATGCGCAGCCAGGTGTGGGCCGAGTCGAGGAAGACGCCCTGGGGAGGCTGGGGCACCTTCATCGCCACGATCGGCTGGAGCGCTTCGACGTTGGCCGTCCGGCCCTGGCGAGCGAGGACGATGCTGTCGACGGCGAGCGCCAGGACGATGGTGAGGACGACGAGCAGTGCAACCATTGGGTTCCTCCTGTGGGGTTCTTCCGATTTCTCTCGGCCCCGTTTCACCAGGAGTTATCGCAAGGCCGCTGCCAGACCACGGTAAAGCCGCTTAAGTTGATGATCCAGAGTGACTTGCCTCCTCGTGAACGACTCCTGCCCGAGAGGAGCCATGGTGAACTCCTCAACGCCTGCGCCCGGCCGCAGAGGCGGCGCAACACGCCACGGTGCAATGGGTTGCGCGTCGTCTCGTGGCCCTGTGGTGGGGGCGTCGGTGGTGCTGAAATTCGCAACACCCCCCCCACGAGATCGACGCGGAGGCCGCCCGGCGCCGTCCCTAGGGCGTGCAGACGGCGGACGTCGGGACCGGGTCGGCCGTCGGGCGCGGCTCGAGGGCCACGGTGACCCCGTTGCC
>CALBDV010000810.1 GCA_937927565.1 uncultured Holophagales bacterium | reverse complement strand
CATCTCAAGAAGATGGGCGCCGTATGGAAGTGAGGCCCGGGTACAAGCGGACGGATGTGGGGGTCATCCCGGAAGAATGGGAGGTGAGGCCCTTTGCGGAGCTCTTCGCGTTTCGCAATGGGGTCAACGCCGACAAAGACTCCTACGGACAAGGAATTCGATTCATAAACGTCCTCGAACCCATAACCTACTCACATATCCACGGCCCGGAAATCACGGGGCTGGTGACACTTCCTGAGTCTATTGCCGCGTCGTACGCAGTCAGGCGTGGTGACGTTCTCTTCAACCGCACGTCCGAGACGCAAGAAGAAGTGGGCTTGGCGGCCGCCTATCTCGGCTCAGAACGGGTTGTCTTTGGTGGGTTTGTAATTCGGGGTCGACCGACTTCCGAGACTCTCGATCCCATGTACTCGGGGTATGCGCTACGGGCACCGTGCATTCGTTCGCAGATCGTTCCCATGGGTCAAGGAGCGATCCGCGCCAATATCGGCCAGTCGAATCTGAACCTTGTCGCCGCGCCAATGCCTCCTCTGCCGGAACAACGCGCCATCGCGGAGGCGTTGAGCGATGTGGATGCGTTGCTGGACGGCCTGACGCGGCTCATCGCCAAGAAACGCGACCTCAAGCAGGCCGCCATGCAGCAGCTCCTCACCGGCCAGACCCGCCTTCCTGGCTTCCACGGGGATTGGGCGGTGAAGCGGTTGGGGGACGTCGCAGAGATGCGCAGTGGTGGGACTCCACCATCGTGGAACCCTGCTTACTACGACGGGGACATTCCATGGGTGTCGATTTCAGACATGACCAAGGGCGGCAAAGTCGTCACGGTAACTGACCGCAGTCTTAGCCGCGAAGGCCTTTTGAGCAGCGCGACCCAGATGTTCCCCGTCGGCACGGTGCTTTACGCGATGTACGCCTCGCTCGGAGAATGCAGCATAGCCGGAGTGTCGCTTTGCTCCAGTCAGGCGATTCTTGGAATTCGTCCGCACGACCGTC
This sequence comes from uncultured Holophagales bacterium, assembly GCA_937927565.1. Taxonomy (GTDB): domain Bacteria; phylum Acidobacteriota; class Thermoanaerobaculia; order UBA5066; family UBA5066; genus UBA5066. Next base: position 5,638 of record CALBDV010000810.1, on the reverse strand, counting down.
TGCGCAACGAGTTCCTCTACTACTACCTGAGCTTGCTGAAGCCGACCGTGAAGCTATTGGGCCAGCAGGGCACACAGGCGAATCTGAATAAGGGAATGGTTCAAGACTTCCAGATTAGCCTTCCCAAGTGCCCCGAACAGTCCGCCATCGTCACCGTCCTCTCCGACATGGACGACGAGCTGTCCGCCCTCGAAGCCCGCCGTGACAAGACCCGGGCCCTCAAGCAGGCGATGATGCAAGAGCTGCTCACCGGGAGGACGCGGCTCGTATGAGAGAGAGCCAGCACACGGAATGGAAGGAGTCCTGGCGCGACGATTACCTGCGCTGGATCTGCGGCTTCGCCAATGCCGAAGGGGGTGTGCTGGCGATCGGGCGGAACGACCAGGGCGGGGTCGTCGGCGTGCCGGATGCGAAGCGACTGCTCGCCGAGCTACCGAACAAGGTCCGTGACCTTCTCGGCATCGTCGTCGCGGTCAACCTTCGCCGGACGGGTGGCAAGGAATACCTGGAGATGGTGACGCCGGCCTACCCGTCGCCCATCAGCTATCGCGGTCACTACTACCAGCGCAGCGGCAGCACGCTGCAGGAGCTCAAGGGCGCGGCGCTCGATCGCTTCCTGCTGCGCAAGCAGGGCCGCACCTGGGACGGCGTGCCGATGCCGGGGCTCTCCCCCAGGGACCTGTCGACGGCTGCGATCCAGCGCTTCCGCTCGCTGGCGCGACAGAGCGGCCGGGTCGAGCCCGGTGTTCTGCGCGACGCAGTACCGAGCCTTCTGGCGAAGCTCAAGCTTCGGGACGACGCGTATCTCAAGCGGGCGGCGGCGCTCCTCTTTCACGAAGACCCGGAGCGATTCGTGAGCGGCGCCTTCGTGAAGATTGGCTTCTTCCGTTCGGGAACCGATCTCGCGTACCACGACGAGGTGCGCGGCGACCTGTTCACACAGGTCGCGACGACGATCGATCTGCTGCGGACGAAATACCTCGAGGCGGGCATCCGGTACGAGGGGATCCAGCGGGTCGAGCGCTTCGGGGTGCCGGAGGCGGCGCTTCGCGAGGCGGTCCTCAACGCCCTGATCCATCGTGACTACGCGATCCCCGCGCCGGTCCAGATCCGGGTCTACGCCGACCGCCTCACGATCTGGAACCCCGCCGTCCTGCCCGAGGGCTGGGGCCTGGCGGAGCTGCTCGGCGAGCATGCGTCCCTTCCCTACAACCCGAACGTCGCGAACGCCTTCTTCCGGGCGGGGCAGATCGAGGCCTGGGGCCGCGGCATCCAGCGCATCTTCGAGGCCTGCCGTGCGGCCGGAGCGCCGGAGCCTCGGCTGGAGGCGTCCGGGCACGAGCTGCGGCTGCAGCTCGGCTACGCGGGCGATCCCCTCGGGGAGGACGGGGAGTCGCCGGTGAAAACGCCGGTGAAAACGCTGGTGAAAACGCCGGTGAAAACCTCCGACGCCATCCTCGCGCTCCTGCGAGAGCAGCCTGGCCTGAGGCTGGCCGACGTCGCCGAGGCGCTCGGCAAGTCCAGCAGCGCGGTGGAGCGGGCCACCCGGAAGCTCCGGGAAGAAGGGCGCGTGCGCTACGTCGGCCCGCAGAAGGGCGGTCGCTGGGAGGTCCTGCCATGACCGAGCGGTCCCGTTCGGAACGCAGGACGCAAAGCCGCGTCGTCGCGCTCTTCACGGACCCGGCGCGAGCCGACGGGCTCGGCTACCGGTACCTCGGAGACTGGCACGAACGCGAGAACAACCGCAGCGTCGAAACGGCGATCCTGCGCGAGAACCTCGCGGCCCGCGGGTACTCCGGCGCCCACGTCGCCGCGGCCCTTCAGAAGCTGGAGACCGCCGCCGATGCGACGGGCGTCACGCTCTATCAGGCGAACCTGCGCACCTATCAGCTCCTGCGCTACGGCGTGCCGGTCCAGGTCGCGGCGGGGCAGGCGTACGAGACGGTCCACCTGATCGACTGGGAGCACCCGGAAGAGAACGACTTCGCACTGGCCGAAGAGGTGACGCTCCGGGGCGGCCACCAGCGCCGGCCGGACCTCGTGCTCTACGTGAACGGCCTCGCCGTGGTGGTGATCGAGCTCAAGCGCAGCTCGGTGGAGATCGGCGACGGCGTGCGCCAGCTGATCACGAACCAGGAGGAGATCTTCAACAAGGGCTTCTTCGGCACGGTCCAGCTCGTCCTGGCGGGGAGCGACTCGCAGGGGCTCCGCTACGGGACGACCGGGACGCCGGAGCAGTTCTTCGTTCAATGGAAGGGCGAGGCGCCGGACGGCGCGGCGTCCGCCCCCGGGGCGCTCCTCGACCGGCCCCTGGCGCAGCTCTGCGGCAAGGCCCGCCTCCTCGACCTGATCCGCCACTTCATGATCTTCGACGCCGGCCAGAAGAAGGTCCCGCGGCCGCACCAGCTCTTCGGCGTGAAGGCGGCTCAGAAGCGGCTCGAACGGCGCGAGGGCGGCGTCATCTGGCACACGCAGGGGAGCGGAAAGAGCATCCTCATGGTGCTCATCGCCAAGTGGGTGCTGGAGCACGACGCCGAAGCCCGGGTCCTCGTCGTGACCGACCGGGACGAGCTGGACAAGCAGATCGAGGGGGTGATGAGGAACGCCGGAGTCATCGGCGCCGACTCGCCCTCACCGCGCATCGGCTCGCGGGCGGAGTTCCTGGAGAAGCTCCGGAGCCCGACGCCACGCCTTCTGTGCGCCCTGCTCCACAAGTTCGACGTGGCGGATCTGACCGGCGAGCCGCCGCCCGTGGCGGGGCGCTTCTACGTCCTCGTCGACGAGTGTCACCGGACGCAGGGCGGCGACATGAACCGGCAGATGAAACGCTGGCTGGCCGGCGCGATCTTCATCGGCTTCACGGGCACGCCGCTCCTGCGAAGAGACCGGCTGATGACGCGGGACGTGTTCGGCACCGACATCCACACGTACAAGTTCCATGAAGGGGTCGCCGACGGGGTCATCCTGGACCTGAAGTACGAGGCCCGCGACGTGCCGCAGCGGCTCACGTCGCCGGCGGCGATCGACGAGTGGTTCGAACGGAAGACCCGGGGTCTCAACAACTTTCAGAAAGCGATTCTGCGAAAACGCTGGGCGACGATGCAGGACCTCCTGAGCGCCGGCGAACGCAAGCAGCGGATCATCGCGGACATCATCGAGGACTTCAGCCTCAGGCCCCGGCTCAGCAGCGACCGCGGTACGGCGATCCTGGTGGCGGCCTCCATCTACGACGCCTGCCACTACTACCGCCTCTTCCAGAACACGAGCTTCGGCCGGTACTGCGGAATCGTCACCTCCTACGAGCCGAACCACAACGCCATCTCTCGCGAGCCGATCGACAGCGACGAGCGCTACAAGTTCGACACCTACACGCAGCACGTCCTGAAGTGGGGCCAGACGACGAAGCAGTACGAGGACGAGGCGAAGCGCCGTTTCATCCAGGAGCCGGCGAACCTGAAGCTCCTGATCGTCGTCAGCAAGCTCCTGACCGGCTTCGACGCGCCGAGCTGCACGTACATCTATCTCGACAGCGAGCTGCGGGACCACGCCCTGTTCCAGGCCATCTGCCGGACGAACCGGCTCGACGGGGACGACAAGGACTACGGCCACATCGTCGACTTCAAGGAGCTGTTCGGCGAGGTGAAGGAGGCGATCGCCGTCTATACCTCCGCCGAGCTGGAGGCCGACCCGGCGAGCGGGAGGGACGACAACGTCCACCTGAAGAAGCGGCTGGAGGAAGGTCGAAGGAAGCTCGACGAAGCGCGGGAGGCCCTTCACTACCTGTGCGAGCCGGTGCCCCTGCCTCGGGAGGTCGAGCAGTTCCTCCGCTACTTCTGCGGGGACGCCGCCGACCCGAACGCGCTGAACGAGAGCGAGGCCCTCCGGATCTCCTTCTACAAGGCGGTCGCCACCTTCGTGCGCGCCTTCGCCGCCCTCGCGCAGGAGCTTCCGGAGGCGGGGTACATGGAGGCCGAGGCGGCGGCGGTGCGGCGGGAGGTCGAGCTCTACGGCGAGATCCGCACGGCCATGAAGAAGCACTCGGGGGAGGAGCTGGACATCAAGCCCTACGAGTCGGACATGCGCCACCTCCTCAACACCTACATTCAGGCGGACCCGGCGTCGGGGCTGGGCGACCTCGACGAGATCCCTCTGATGGAGCTGATCGTCGAGACGGGCATTCACGACGCCATCGCCCGCAAGCTGAACGAGAAGGGGAAGCTCTCGAGGAACGCCGTCGCCGAAGGGATCATCCACAACGTCCGGAAGACGATCATTCGGGAGCAGCTCACCGATCCGCGCTTCTACGAGCAGATGTCGGTGCTCCTCGACGATCTCATCCGACAGAGCCGGGCGGACACGGCGGCCTACGAGGAGTTCCTGCGAAAGGCCGAGGAGCTGGTGCGGCGGCTCGCGGCGAAAGAGCCCCACGAGGGGGTGCCACGGGTCCTGCACGGTAATCGGGAGGCGACCGTCATCTACAACAACCTGCCGCGAATCCTCGAGACGGGGCAGGACGGGTCGAAGGCGGCAGAACCTCGATCCGACGGGGAGCTGGCCGAGCTCGCCCTGCGAATCGATCAGGCCCTCCGCGAGCAGGCGCCCGCCGGCTGGAAGGGGGACCAGGCGCGTGAGGCGCAGGTGCTGAACGCGCTCTTTCCGCTGCTCGACCGGAGCCGCGAGGCGACCCGGGCGCTCTTCGAGCTCGTGAGGAACCAGCCGGGGTACTGATGGCCGATACGATCCGGCTCGGCGGTCTGGACGTCGCGCTGACGCGCAAGGACGTCAGGCACGTTCACCTGTCGGTTCACCCGCCGGACGGCCGGGTCACGCTGGTCGCGCCCCTGGCGACGCGGACGGAGGTGGCGCGCGCCTACGCGCTTTCCCGGCTCGGTTGGATTCGCCAGAAGCAGGCGAGCCTCCTGGGACAGGAGCGGGAAACGCCCCGGCAGTTCGTCGAGCGCGAGAGCCACTTCCTCTGGGGACGTCGCCGCCTCCTGTCGGTCGTCGAGAAGGACGCGAAGCCGTCCGTGCAGCTCGGTCACCGAAAGATCACGCTCACCGTGCGTCCGGGTAGCGGCAGGTTGCAGCGGGCGAAGGTGATGCACGAATGGCACAAGGCGCTGCTGCACGAGGCCGTCCCCCCGCTCCTCTGCAAGTGGGAGGCGAAGCTCGGCGTCCGGGTCGCCGGGTACTTCCTCCAGCGGATGAAGACCAGGTGGGGAGGGTGCAACCATCGCTCGGGAACGATCCGCCTCAACACCGAGCTCGTGAAGAAGCCCAAGGACCTCCTGGAGTACGTCGTCGTCCACGAGATGGCGCACCTCGTCGAGCCGACGCACAGCGAGCGCTTCGTAGCGCTGATGACGCGGCACTACCCGGCCTGGCGGGTTGCCCGGGCCGAGCTGAACGAGCTGCCGCTCGCGGAAGAGGCGTGGAAGGAATGAGCTGCGCCGGCCAACGCTCGACGTGGCGGCGCGAGCGACTCTTTCGGTGAAGGCGGCGAAGGAAACCTAGGACGACCCGGGCTGACCCGCGCCGACCTCGGCCATTTCCGCCTCGCGGGTCGCGAGGCTCTGGACGAGTTTTCCGCAGAGGCCGCCGAACGCGCCCGAGGACATGACGATGACGACGTCGCCCT
>CALBDV010000809.1 GCA_937927565.1 uncultured Holophagales bacterium | reverse complement strand
AAGACGTACACCGCCTTCCAGGTCATCTGGCGCCTCTGGAAGGCAGGGATCAAGAAGCGGATCCTCTTCCTCGCCGACCGCAACATCCTCGTCGACCAGACGAAGACGAACGACTTCAAGCCGTTCGGCGGGGCGATGACGAAGATCACGAACCGCAAGGTCGACAAGTCCTACGAGGTCTACCTGGCGCTCTATCAGGCGATCTCCGGCACGGAAGACGAGCAGGACATCTTCAGGCAGTTCTCCCCCGACTTCTTCGACCTCGTCATCGTCGACGAGTGTCACCGGGGGAGCGCCGACGAGAACTCGGCCTGGCGGGAGATCCTGGAGTACTTCTCGTCGGCCACCCAGATCGGCCTGACCGCGACCCCGAAGGAGACGTGCGAGATCTCGACCCGCTACTACTTCGGCGACCCGGTCTACACCTACTCGCTCCGCCAGGGGATCGAGGACGGCTTCCTCGCCCCCTACAAGGTCGTCCGGGTCGACCTCGACAAGGACCTCACCGGCTGGAGGCCGGAGCGCGGGAAGGTCGACAGGAACGGGCAGGAGATCGAGGACCGGATCTACAACCAGCGGGACTTCGACCGAACGCTCATCCTGGAGAAGAGGACGGCCCTCGTCGCCCGGTTCGTCAGCGACTTCCTGAAGGCGTCCGATCGCTTCGCCAAGACGATCGTCTTCTGCGAAGACATCGACCACGCCGAGCGGATGCGCCAGGAACTCGTCAACCAGAACGCAGACCTGGCCGCCCTGAACCGCCGGTACGTCGTCCGGATCACCGGCGACGACCCGGCCCTGAAGGCCGAGCTCGACGACTTCATTCACCCCGAGGAGCGCCACCCGGTCATCGTGACGACCTCCAAGCTCCTTTCGACGGGTGTCGACTGCCAGACCTGCAAGGTCATCGTCCTCGACCAGACGATCAAGTCGATGACCGAGTTCAAGCAGATCATCGGCCGCGGGACCCGCATCCAGGAGGACTTCGGGAAGCTCTTCTTCACGATCCTCGACTTCCGGAAGGCGACCGAGCTCTTCGCCGACCCGACCTTCGACGGCGACCCGGTGCAGATCTACCAGCCCGGGCCGGACGATCCGCCCGTTCCACCGGACGGGCCCGACGGCGGGCCGTCTCCCGGGGACCCGGCCGACCCACATCCTCCGGACCCTCCCGATGGCAGCTGCGGGAAAGGCGACGGGTCGGGCGGCAAGCGACTCAAGTACGTCGTCGACGACGTCCCGGTCTACGTGGTCGCCGAACGGGTCCAGTACTACGGCAAGGACGGAAAGCTCATCACCGAGTCGCTCCGCGAGTACGCCCGGAATGCCGTCCGGGAGGAGTTCGCAACGCTCGGGGACTTCCTGCGCTCCTGGAGCGAGACCGACCGCAAGCAGGCCCTCGTCGACGAGCTGACTGATCGAGGCGTCTTCTTCGAGGAGCTCGCGAAGGACGTCGGCCGCGACGTCTCCCCCTTCGACATCGTCTGCCACGTCGCCTTCGACCAGCCTCCCCTCACCCGCCGCGAGCGGGCGAACAACGTGCGGAAGCGGAACTACTTCGCCCGCTACGGTGAAGCCGCCCGGGCGGTCCTCGAAGCCCTTCTCGAGAAGTACGCCGACGAAGGCGTCGACGACATCGAGGACATCCAGGTGTTGAAGGTCCAGCCCCTCACCCGCTTCGGCACGCCCGTCGAGATCGTCCGGCAGTTCGGCGGCAGGGAGGGATACCTTCGCGCCGTCCGGGAGCTGGAGGCGACCCTCTACGGAACCGCGGCGTAGCCGTCCCCCCCGGAAGGAGCCACGAGCCCATGTCGATCGGAACGACGATCAAGACGATCCAGGACATCATGCGGAAGGATGCCGGGGTCGACGGCGATGCCCAGCGGATCAGCCAGCTCGTCTGGATGCTCTTCCTCAAAGTCTTCGACGATCGCGAGGCCGAGAAGGAGCTTCTGAACGGCGCCTACCGCTCGCCCATCCCGAAGAGACATCGCTGGCGGACATGGGCGAAGGACCCGGAGGGCATCACCGGGGACGACCTCCTCGACTTCGTCAACAACGAGCTCTTCAAGTCCCTCAAGAACCTGACCGGTACCGGCGGCAACGCCGAGCTGGCCGCGGTCGTCCGCGGGGTCTTCGAAGACGCCTTCAACTACATGAAGTCCGGCACGTTGATGCGGCAGGTCATCAACAAGATCGAGGAGATCGACTTCAACCGGACGGCCGACCGCCACCAGTTCGGCGACATCTACGAGAAGATCCTCGCCGACCTCCAGAGCGCCGGGAACGCGGGCGAGTACTACACCCCCCGCGCCGTCACCCAGTTCATCGTCGACCAGGTCGACCCGAAGCTCGGCGAGAAGGTCCTCGACCCCGCCTGCGGGACCGGCGGCTTCCTCACCTGCGCCCTCGAGCACGTCCGGGCGAAGTACGTGAAGAGCGCCCGGGAAGAAGCGACCCTCCAGGCGAGCATCCACGGGGTCGAGAAGAAGCAGCTCCCGCACCTTCTCTGCGTGACAAACATGATGTTCCACGGCATCGACGTGCCGTCGAACATCCGCCGCGACAACACCCTCGCCCGGCCGCTCCGTGATTACGGCCCGAAGGACCGCGTCGACGTCATCATCACGAATCCCCCCTTCGGCGGCATGGAAGAGGACGGGATCGAGAACAACTTCCCGCAGACCTTCCGGACGCGAGAGACCGCCGACCTCTTCCTCGTCCTGCTGATGACGCTCCTCAAGGCCGGCGGCCGGGCGGCCCTCGTCCTTCCCGACGGGAGCCTCTTCGGCGAGGGGATCAAGACCCGCATCAAGGAGAAGCTCCTCGCCGAGTGCAACCTCCACACTGTCGTCCGGCTCCCCAAGGGGGTCTTCAGCCCTTACACTGGCATCAAGACGAATCTCCTCTTCTTCGAGAAGGGGGAGCCGACGAAGAACGTCTGGTTCTACGAGCACCCCTACCCGGCTGGCTACAAGAGCTACTCGAAAACGAGGCCGCTCACGATCGGCGAATTCGCCCCGGAGAAGAAGTGGTGGGGCAAGCGGAAGGAGAGCGAGCAGGCGTGGAAGGTCGGGATCGACGCGATCCGCGACGGCGGCTACAACCTCGACCTCAAGAACCCGAACAAGC
>CALBDV010000808.1 GCA_937927565.1 uncultured Holophagales bacterium | reverse complement strand
TCCTCGCCGTCGAGCAGAAGAAGTCCCGCGTTCACAACCTGCTGTCGACCCTCGCTCGAGAGCGCCGAATCGTGAATGTCGGGAGTCGGAGGTTCTCGCGGTGGACGCTTTCCGGGCCTGGCGACGACGGGGCTGGAGGGGAAACAGAAGCAAGTCCGGAAAGCCCGGAAACAAAGGAATCCGAGCGGTAGCGTGGACACAACCCATTTGTTTTCAGTTGATTCCATTTGCTGGACCCGGGGCCGTGTCACGTCTGCTCATAACAAAGGGAAGCCGGCTGGCGAGGGGCGGAGCGTCCCGAGCCGTAAACGCTCCCAGGCGTCTGACGGGAGGGGATTTCGGAGGGCAAGACGGCGATGACTACCGACACCTCCGAAAAGGGCCTCGAGACCCTCATCGTCACGGCGCTCACCGGCCAGGCCCCTCCTCCGCCGCCAACGGGCGGGGACGCCGTCGAGCGGCCCTCGGCCTACGGCGTCGGCTGGATACTCGGAGACGCGGCCGCGTACGACCGCGAATACTGCCTCGACCTGTTCCAGCTCCGGGATTACGTCCTCGCCACGCAGCCGAAGGCCGCCGAGGCGCTGGAGCTCGACGAGGACGGGCCGGTGCGGCGGAAGGCCCTCGCGCGGATCCAGGGCGATGTGAGCAGGCGGGGCGTCCTCGACGTCCTCCGCCATGGCGTCAAGCACGGTCCGATCAGCCTCGACCTCTTCTACGGCTCTCCGTCTCCCGGCAACGTCGCGGCCGCCGAGCGCTTCCGGAAGAACCGGTTCTCCGTGACGCGGCAACTCCGGTACAGCCGCGACGAGACCCAGCTCGCCCTCGACCTCGGCCTCTTCGTGAACGGCCTCCCCATCGCGACCTTCGAGCTGAAGAACAGCCTGACGAAGCAGACGGTGGCGGACGCCGTCCAGCAGTACAAGCGGGACCGCGACCCACGGGAGCGCCTCTTCGAGCTGGGGCGCTGCGCCGTCCACTTCGCCGTGGACGACCACGAGGTCCGGTTTTGCACGCACCTGAAGGGGAAGGCCTCGTGGTTCCTCCCCTTCAACCGGGGCTGGAACGACGGCGCCGGGAACCCGCCGAACCCGAACGGCCTGAAGACGGACTACCTCTGGAAGAAGGTCCTGACGCGGGAGAGCCTGACCGAGATCCTCGAGAGCTACGCCCACCTCGTCGAGACGAAGGACGAATCGACCGGAAAGAAGAGCCGGAGCCAGGTCTGGCCCCGCTACCACCAGCTCGACGTCGTGAGGAAGCTCCTCGCCGACGCCCGCGGGCACGGCGCCGGCCGGCGCTACCTGATCCAGCATTCCGCCGGGAGCGGCAAGTCGAACTCCATCGCCTGGCTCGTCCACCAGCTCATCGGCCTGAGACGCGAGGGCGCGCCGGACGCCCCGCACGTCTTCGACTCGATCATCGTCGTCACCGACCGGAGAATCCTCGACCGGCAGATCCGCGACACGATCAAGTCGTTCGCGCAGGTCGCGGCGACCGTCGGGCACGCGGAGAGCTCCGGGGACCTTCGGAAGCTCATCGAGTCGGGGAAGAAGATCATCATCTCGACCGTCCAGAAGTTCCCGCACATCCTCGACGAGATCGGGACGGAACACAGGGCGCGGACCTTCGCCATCGTCATCGACGAGGCCCACTCGAGCCAGGGCGGACGCACCTCCTCGGCCCTGAACATGGCTCTCTCCGTCGAGGGCGAGACCGACGCAGACGACTCGACCGAGGACAAGATCAACCGGATCATGGAGGGGCGGAAGCTCCTCCCGAACGCGAGCTACTTCGCGTTCACGGCGACGCCGAAGAACAAGACGCTCGAGATCTTCGGGGAGCCTTTCCAGGAGGGTGGAGAGACGAAGCGCCGCCCCTTCCACGTCTACACGATGAAGCAGGCGATCGACGAGGGATTCATCCTCGACGTCCTTCGCACCTACACCCCTGTCGAGAGCTACTACCGGCTCGTCAAGACGATCTCGAGCGACCCGGAGTTCGACACGAAACGGGCACGGAAGAAGCTCCGGCGCTACGTGGAAGGGCACGAGCACGCCATCCGGCTGAAGGCCGAGATCATGGTCGACCACTTCCACGAGCAGGTACTCGACCTGCAGAAGATCGGTGGGCAGGCCCGTGCGATGGTCGTGACGACCGGGATCGAGCGGGCGCTCCAGTACTTCCACGCGATCCGGGACTACCTCG
>CALBDV010000807.1 GCA_937927565.1 uncultured Holophagales bacterium | reverse complement strand
TCCTCTTCCTATCTAGCGGCGCGGCGCCTCGGCAGCTGGCGCGACGACAGGCTGCTCGTGAAGATCGGCCATCCAGAGGAAGTGGTCCGATTGAGCGGAGGTGAGATAGAGGGTGCCGTCCCTGGCGACGGCGATGTTGTCGAAGCGGTCTCGAGAGTCGAGCTGGATCTGCTCCTCCCAACGGCCAAAGAAGTCGAAAACATCGACTACCGGCCGGGGGTCCTTTCCTCCATAGGCATAGGGATTCCTCAGGATGTAGACCCAGTCGCCCTGGAGGGCGACGCCTCGAATGACACTAGGGATGTCGACGGGGAGGGTCGTTCCTGTACGTCCTTTGCGAATCGGTGGGGTCGGCGTGGGAGCAGGGCCATCCGAGGCCTTGTCTCCCGTATCCGCGACCGATAGCGGGGACCCATCCTTCGTCGCAGCCGGGGGGTTCGTCGGTGAGGTCGTCGCCTTCTCCTTCACCGTGTTGTCGTACAGGTGGGGCTTCCGTTGATCTTTGGCCGCAACCGTCACCATTCGGATTCGCGCCCCGTTCTTGTCGAAGATCTCGAATTCGTAACGGTCCTTCCGGAAGAGAGCGACGTTGCCGTCGGACGTCGCGAGGACTATCCGGAGATTCCGAAGGGCGACTTCGGCAGCATTGCCCTCGACCTTGTCCCAAGTCCCGACCGCACCCTTCAAGGCGCCGTCCTTGTCGAAGACGAGCACAGGAGCGACAGGAGCGACGGACGCTTCCGGTCCGCCGGCGAGCCCTCGCGGGGAGAGCGTTGAGAGGAATAGATCGCCGGAGGGGGCCACCGCCGCTGAAGCCATGACAGGGGTTACCGAAAGCGCTCTCGAACGAAAGACACGCCCCTTCAGATCGAAGCTCACGAGGGTCACCGGACGACCGCTCGGCGGCTGATAGCAGACATGGGCGCCGCCATCGGGGTCAAAGGAGAAGAAAGAAACGTCCTGCCCTCGAAGGCCCTCCGGAATCTGGAGCGGGGCGTCTCGGAGGGCGTTCACGATGGGATCGTAGATCGCTAGCTTCTCGCTGGACGAGAGAATGAAGACATCGCCGCTCCTCGAGACTCCGATCGAGCTCAAGGCAGCGTTCGATCCCTGCCTCTTCCCGAAAGCGGGGATTGACTTCACGTGCAGGGTTCTGATCGAGGGCGGCGAGTCTTCGTGCTGGACGACTCTGTCCTCGAGCGCGGACGCAAGAAGCGGCAGGATCAGTGCGAAGGCGGAGCCTGCAACGGGTAGCAGCCGGCTCCTGTTCAGTTGCATTGAACTTCGGCCTGGTGGATGTCGCCACACCCGTCTATGTCTACGCAGACTGTGCAGCATGAGGCCCACCCCGGCTCGCAGGCCGTGTAACAGCTCCAGTCGGCTGTGGCAGTCAAGCCGAAGCCGAGTCCGAGGAGGGCAACCGCAATGATTGCGAGGAAGAACCGTGTGTTCGACTGCTTTTCCATGATCGCGTTCCTCCTTGTCGGGATGCCGAATCAGCACTCCCGAACTTCTCGTGGTCCTGAGATAGGGGACTCTGGATCGCCATCGGCAGCCTATTGGTCATTCAGGGGTGAAGCCCGCATGTGGGTGCCGCGTTATGGCACCTACGTCCGATGACCGATCCGGAGAAAGCACAGGGTGTGCCTGAGATTCCGGGCGGACCGCGCGAATGTCCCGCCAGAGTCGAGCGGATGTTGTGCGTCGCGGGCGCTGGAGGGACGCTGGCGAACGACAGCCTGAGGCCGAAGATGCGGTGGCACATGTGGGAACCCTCAATGAACCGGGATTTGCCTTGCAGAAGAGAAGGGGCAGGGCGCGGCCGAGCCGGCGGCGCAGGACCGGGGCGGCGGTAGCCCTAGTCACGCGATCCGGGGCCGTGCGTTGTTGTCAGCTGCCCCTCGGAGGACGTGACAGTGCCCCGTCGCACCTCCGCCTGAGTGGCCCCGGGCGTACTGGGCCTGGCCTCCGGAGCACTGAGGACCGGCGAGAAACGGAGGCCGGTCTACTGATCGGGTAGCTCGACCGTCCGCTCGACCCACCGGCCCCCTTCGAACCACGAAACGACGACGCGGAGGACCCGGCCTTTGGAACCGTCGAGGACGGTAGAGGAGACGATGTGGATGCCGTCGTCGCCGTCTTTGGCGTCGAAGGCG
>CALBDV010000806.1 GCA_937927565.1 uncultured Holophagales bacterium | reverse complement strand
ACGACGCGCTCGTGCAGGAGCCTCCGGATCTTCGCCGAGTCGCTGATCTCCTCGAGGGCGTCGATCCGCCCCGTCGCCTCGCCGCCCTGCTCCTGGAGAAGCTCCAGCGTGCTTCGCAAGGCCCGCCCGAGCAGCGCCAGCTCGGTCTCGGCCTCCAGGCGGCCGTAGGTTCTCTCCGCCAGCCGGAAGAGGTGCTTGGGTGAGCTCGTTCCTGCTTCGATCGTCTTCATTGATCTCGTCTCCCGGGTCGGGAGCACATTCGGGCCTGGTGCGGAAGTCCCGGCGTCTTCCAGGTAAAGACCGCGTCAAGGCCCGGATCCCGAGAACGAACTCCTCCGCCCCGGTCGCGAAGCGGGGCGTCGTCGGGTCTTCACCCCGGCCTCATGCGGGATGGGTACTCTCCCCGGCCGTGGCCCTGCGGATCGAAGCGTCCCCGAACGGAATCGTGACAGGGGATCACCGCCGGCGGACCGCGCTCGTCGGCCTCGATGCGGCCCTTCTCAGGAAGAGCGAGTTCGTCAGCGTCTTTCAGGAGATCCGGGACCTGCGCGACAACGCCGTCATCGGCTACGAGGCTCTCCTCCGGCTGCCTCCCGACGTCGGGTTCGAGGGGCCGCTCAACGCCTTTCGGGTCGCCGCGGCGGCCGGGCGTCTGCCCGACCTGGAGATCGCGGCGCTCGAGGCGCACCTCGCCGCGGCCCGATCCCTGCCCCCGGGACGCCTCTTCCTGAACCTCTCGGCGCTCTCGTTCGAGGACGAACGCCTCGAGCCACACCCGCTGACGCGGCTCGTGCGGGACGCGGGGTTCGCACCGGAACGGGTCGTCCTGGAGCTGACGGAGCTCGTGCGCCTGGCTGATCCCGTGGACTTCGCCCGAACGGTCAGGCCGCTGAGGGAGGAAGGCTTCGCCCTCGCCGTCGACGATTTCGGGGCCGGGTTCTCGAACGTCCCGCTCCTGGCCGAGCTCGCACCCGACTTCATCAAGCTGGATGCGTCGCTGGTGACGGGAGCCCGGATGCACCCGAGGAAGAGGGTCGTCCTCGAGGCGCTCGCGCAGCTCGGCCGGCGGCTGAATGGGACAGTCGTCGCGGAAGGTCTCGAGACGGAGGAAGACGTCCACGCGGCCCGGGAAGCGGGCGTGCCGCTCGGGCAGGGCTACGTCTTCGGCCGGCCGGTCGCCGCCTCGGCTCACGTCACCGGCGAGGCGCACCGGCCGTACGTCCTGAAATCCCGTCTCGCGTCGCCCGAGGAGACCGTGGAGCCTCTGGTCCGGACCGTCGGGACCGTCCTCTTCGACACCCCCGTCGGCCAGCTCGTTCCCCTCTTCGAACGGGACGAGGAGCTCGGGGCGGTCCCGGTCCTCGACGGGCGTGCCGCGATCGGCCTGGTAACCAGGTCGCTTCTCTTCTTCCACCTCGGGCACCAGTACGGCTTCTCGCTCTGGCGAGACCGCCCTCTTCATCGGTTTCTCTCGGAGATGGACGTCCGGCACGACGCGCTCCGCTCCGACGCACCGCTCGAGGAGGCGGCCGAGGTCGTACGCCGCAGGCCCGTGGCGCGCCGCTACGATCCGATCCTCGTCGAGACGCCAGCAGGGGCCTTCGAGGGGCTCCTGACGGTCGATGCCCTCCTCGCCGAGATGACTCGCCAGAAGGTCGCGCTCGCGCTCCAGTCCAGCCCTCTCACGGGCCTGCCAGGAACGTCGCTCCTCGCGAGGAGGGCCGAGGCCCTCCTCGCCGCCGGGCGCCCCTTCGCCCTCGGCTGGGCCGATCTCGACGACTTCAAGCCGTTCAACGACCGCTACGGGTTCGCCCGGGGGGACGCCGCGCTCCTCCTCGCGGCGGACGTTCTCTCCCGGCACCTCGGCGACGGCCCGGAAGAGATCCTCGCCCACGCGGGCGGCGACGACTTCGCCTTCGTCGTCCGTTCCGAGTGCGCCGAGGAGCGCGCGCGCGCGGCGACCGCCGAGTTCAGCGAGCGGATCGTCGGGCTCTACGATCTCTCCGAGCGCGCTGCGGGGCAGATCGTCGCGACCGACCGTCTCGGCGTTCGACGCCGATACGGGTTCCTGAGCCTCTCAGTCGGAATCGTGACATGGAGCGGCGAACGGGGCGTCGACTACCGGACGCTCGCCACGATCGTGGCCGAGCTGAAGAGCGCGGCCAAGGCGATCGAGGGCCCGGCAGTGATCCTGAACCGCCGGCGACTCGGCGAGACGGACGGTGTCGGGACCGGCCCGCTCCTGCACGCAGGGTTAACCGAGTCGTCACGGGATTCAGCGATTCGAGAGCCGAACCTTCCGGGCGGAGGCTATCGATGAGCTCCGTAGCGACGACCCGCTCCACCGCCCTCGAGGGAGACCTCGAGAATCTCGCGCTCCCCGAGCTGATCCAGTTCTTCCACCTCCAGGGACGCGACGGCGTCCTCGCCGTGATCGGGCCCGACGGGGGACCGCTCGCCGCGCTCTGGTACCTGGGACGCCAGGTCGTCCACGCTCTCGCGTTCGGGCTCGAGGGTGCCGATGCCGTCTACGCGGCGCTCACGATCACGAGGGGACGGTTCGAGTTCGTCCTCGACCACCCCTCGCCTCCGCCGCGCACGATCCGAGAGAGCGTTCAGAACCTCATCCTCGAGGGCTTTCGAAGACTCAGCGGCGGCTGGGACGTAGAGGCCGTCCTCCCGCCTGACGACCAGCCGCTCTTCGTCGCTCCCGAGCCGCCGCAGGACGACATCCGCCTCACGGCGAAGGAGTGGTCGATCCTCTCCCTCGTCAACGGCAAGCGGACGATCCGCCAGATCATCGAGGCGACGGCCCGCCCCGAGGAAGACGTGCGAAGCGTCCTCGCGGGGCTCCTCACGGCCGACCTCGTGATGAAGGAGCGCGACTCGGCCTATCTCGACCGGATCGTTCCAAAGGTGAGCAGCGAGGGCGGGGTGCGCTTCGCCGCGCCGACGCTCCTCGGAACCCTGATCCTGAAGAAGACGGACGGCAGGAGGAGCCTGAAGAGTCTCCTCACCGACCTGGGTGTCGCCGAGGAGCGACTCCTCGAGGACTTCCGCCTGCTCGTGAGGCACGGGCGGATCGCCTTCTCCGCGGGGGAAGAGGAGTACCGCAGGTACGTCGAGTCGGCCTGAGCCCAGCTACTGAAGGAGCGTTGCCCTCTGGCGCTGCGAGGCCTCTCCCAGCCTGGAAAGCTCCTCGATCTCGCGGACGGTCTCCCCCGTCGCCTCGGCGCCCGCGACGAGCTCGTCGAGCCGTGCAGCCACCTCGCCCGGCGCCAGGAGTGCGGCGGATTCCTGCGCGAGGATCTTGAGGGCCGTCTCCAGCGTCTCGAGCTCGGCGAGGAGAACCTCCCGACGCTCCCTTCCGCGGGCGGACCTCTTCAACACTCGTCGGGGAGTGCCCACCCTCGCTCGCACGTTTGTTGCCGGCCGAGTGGGGCCACCGGTCGGCGTCAAGCCACGTGCGCTCGGCGCTCAGCATCATACTGCGGCGAAGGCGGGCCCGCGCGCGGCGCGCTTCTGACGAGCACACCCGACCATCTCCGAAAAGCGCTGTAGGCAAGGGCCGCCCGGAAACCCGTAAGGCCATCCGGGCGGCCGCCGTCGGTAGGGGACGTGGCGGAAGTGCAGCACCTCAGTTGGTGACGGATCCGGGAAAGACCTGGAAGGGCAGCGCGCCCACTTCGGGGTTATCGAAGATCGTGCTCACGTAGGAGAGAAACGGCTGGTCGGCGGTGACGGTGATCCAGATCCGGTTTCCCCCATTCGGGGCCGTGAGGTTGTTACTTGGCTCGGTCGGAACCGTGATGCTGTTGACCTGCAGGACCTGCTTTGCCCCTACGGTCACCTCCCCGGAGAACAGCGGATCCGAGGACGTGTGATTCGGAGTTTCTGCGATGTGGAATGTGGCTGGGGTATCGCCCCCATTGAAGAGCGTGATGTTGACCCGGCGCCGATACTGCTGATTGGCGGAAGCGCAACTCTCCGGGAGGCTGAATGTCCCGAGCTCGACCGGCCCGCTCACGGCGGAGCTGCCCGCAGGGAAGAGCCCTCGGAACACCGGAAGGTGGACCTGACCTTGCGGGAACGGTGTGCAGTCGAGTTCACCCGGACATCCGCAACGGAGCCGGTTCTTCTGCAGATCGGCACGGACGAGCATGCCCTTTGGCGCTTCGATGACGAGCATCGCAACGCCCGGGTCGGGATAAGAGTCGGCACAGGGGATCACATTCGTCCCGGTCCGCGCGCCAAGGGTCACTGTGTTCTGGCAGGATGAAGAGTCGCTGAGATGAGACCCGTTCCCATGAAGGGCGACTATCCCAAATGACGCAGGGCTCGATGTCGAGTTGAAGACCTCGAGCGTGCTCTCCCAGCGAGTCTCGATTCCTGTGCCGTCGGGCAGCAGGACCGCGTCGATCCTGGCTTTGACGTAGGGCACGTAGTAGACGGAAGAATCGTCTGCCGAAGCCGGTCCGGCCAACAGCAGAAGGAGAAGGAGGAAGACGTGGCTAGCGCGCATTCTCGACGAAGAGTGCGAAGTCCTGTCGGAAGGAACTGTTCGTGGCTGGATCAATGCCGTCTCCTGTAATGCTGAAGGGGTTGACCTGGAGCAGGATCTGAGTTGCGCCGGAGGGAATGTCGGATGCCTTGATGGTGATACGTTCGACGTTGTTCTTGTGGTCACGGGTCACTATCGCGGGGTTCCTCAGGGAGTACCCGTTTCGGGCGCAGGAATCGGGACTCGTGTAGTAGAGGTTCCCGTACCAGGTGTAGGTGCCGATCGTCGCGGTTAGATCCAGGTCGTTCTGGAGATTCACGAAGCCGTGTGTCACTTCAGGCCCAGCGCGATCGGTCCAGGCGAGTGCGATGTTGATGTCCTTCGAGTTGTCCGTAATGGTCAGGAGACGCGTATACGCGGAGCCCGAAGGGACGAGTGGGGGACTCCCCTGGTCGTAGCGGAAGTAGTTCGATGAAGCGCGAAAGAAACGGTCGAGAGAAACCGCGCCGAACCCTTGGTACTTGTCGGGAGCGGGGCGCACGTCCCCGCAAGAGGCGCAGCAGGGTTGACATCCGCTACTGCAGGCAGGCAGATTCGTGATGCTACGTGCGGTGGCTATTAGTGCCGCCTTCACCAGGGCCGGTGAGGGGTTCGTTGAGCCCAGAGAGCTGAGCCACTCTCTCGTGATTGCAGCTGCGCCGGCTACAGCCGGGGCGGCAAAGCTCGTGCCATTGGCCCATCCGTACTGCCCGGTTCCGTCGAGATCCATGTTGCAGCTTGTGTTTGGGTTGCAGGTCGGGTACGGAACGTACTCGACGGAGCGCCTGCCATACGCGCGTGTGCCCGGCGCAACGAGATCGGGCTTCAGACGCAGATTAGGGAAGCCGATGCGGGAGAGTGCAGCAATCTGATGGGGGTCGTCAGTGTTGTCGAGATTGGCGCTCGGGCAGTAGGGGGGGAAGGCTCCGACGACGTAGGACTCCTGGTTGTACGTCTCCGTGGCTCCCACGGTGATGACGTTCTTTGCGACGCCCGGAGCGCTCACAAGGCGGTGCGGGGCGAGCTCTTCCTCCGTGTCGTCTTCCGCACCAGGCGTTGAAGCGTTCCCGGCAGAGACGACATGGAGGACCGGGAGATCCGGACCAGTAATGGACTGGCCAGCGCGGAAGAGAAACGATGCCATCTTGAGAGATCGCGTCGTCCGATCGAGCAGCGTTGCATCACCCTCGTAGTCAATGACGTCTCCGCGATTCCAGCTGTGGTTGATAATCTTCACTCCCGGCCCTTGTCCGTTGTCGGGTAGTGTCACGGTAGAGCCGAGCGATACGAGTGCGTACCGCATCCGCTGGATGAAGTCGTCACTGAAGGGATTCGCTTCACCCTCGGTACGGTAGGACGCACCGCACAATTGGAAGAACTGGCAGACAGCGACTCTAGCGCCCGTTGCGACGCCGTGAGTGAATGAGTAGCCTTGAGTGTCGCGGCCAGAGCTATCGGACGAGGCGAATCCGGCTGCTACGGACGTGACAACGGTCCCGTGGTGGTAGAGGTCGTCTCCTCTGCCAGCAGGAGCATCGGCTGTAACGTCTGCCGTGAAGACGAGGGCACAAGGCGTGCTGGGATAGCCAGGTGGGCGGAGATAGGGAGGGCAATAGGCTGTACCAGAGCGCTGAAGCCCACTATCGATTCCTGTGTCAAGGAAGCCGATGGTCTGGTTGTTCAGATTCAGGCCGAGGCCCGTGAGCTGGGTGAGGTAGTTATCCCAGTAGCGGGGCCATACGTTGTTTGAAGGGAGCGGCGCCGTCCATGAGGAACCGGGGGACTGAAAGCTCCCTGCGAGGAGTCGATTGTAGCGTTCGTCAGAAGGGCTGGGGGGGGTCGTGTTCCTGGAGATGCTCACGACTTCTGGGAGAAGGCTGAGGGTCAGGGCGTCGAGCCGCGAGAGTCTCGCCGTATAGGCCTCAAGCGGGCCGGTGTGGTAGATGCGGACGGGCGGGCGGTCATCGATTGACGTGAGGGCGCGGAGGACGATCTCGCTTGCCTCGGCGACCATGACCACCGTCGTCGGGCCGGGCTCATCTCGACCGTCTTCAAGCGGGGCGTCGAGATTCAGGCGTCGCAAGCCTGCGGGGACCTCGGAGATCGCGTAGACATAGGAGAAGCGCTTCGGGATGGTCTCCGCGACCTTCCTGGGACCGTAGAAAAGGAATGCCATCGTCTGGAGAGACTCGAGAGGCGTGAGGCCCGATTCCTTGATCGACCTTATCCACCCCTCCTCAGGAAAAGCCTTGAAGATGACCATGAAGAGATCGACATCGCTCTGGCGAAGGACTTCTTCGCGCCCCGGGAAATCCGTTTCGAAAGCGGCGGCCCGGGCGTTGTACGTCGACTTGCGGAAGAAGACGCGATGGGCGTCAGGAAGCGGTTCAAGCGAAACGAGACCCCGCGATTCGATCTCCCTTAGGGCGGCGATGCGAGCAGGCGATCCGGCGAGAACCACACAGTGAAGTGCGCCGCAATAGCGTTCTCCAACGTCGGCGGAACCCAGCAGTTCGGCTGGCGTCCTATCGGAGGGGTTGTCCAAGGGCTTCAGTGGCCGCACGACGAATGTGTCGACATCCTCCTGAGCGCGGACGGCAGATGGCGTCATGATAGAGGTGATCGCAAGGGAGGCGCAGGTGAGAACTAGGAGCCTCCCTGCGGATTCGCGTTTCATGAACAACTCCTTGGCCGCAAGGGAGATGGGCCCTTGCGGCAGGCCTTCGATGCGTTTGTAAGGCGATGCGAAAGAAGCGGACCAAAGGGCCTCTTCGGTGCGATGGGGCAGGGAGGGCCAATGCGGGTGAGAAGACGGTCGAGGGTTCTTAGCTGCTGGAACGGACCCGGCCCGGGATGCAGGATCGCATTGACGCCCCATGCCTAATCGCTTGGCTGCCCGCCCCGCCATTCGCATTCAGGGAATCCCGAGAGATGGCGGCGGTCTCGGATGTAAGCCGGGTGTGACCCCGCGCGCAGATTGAACGACCCGACGAGCCTCGCTCATGCTCACTAGGCTGCGCGAGAGGACGAGAAGTCCAACAGGTCACGGGACAAAGTCCGGAAATGATGCAGATGCATCAATGAGAAGGTCTTTCCAGGCGGCGACCGCTGAGCGTCTGCCGAAAACAAGACCCATCAGGACAATGAAAGGGAGGGCTGCGATGTTTCACGGGAAAGGCCGACCCAGCCTACGTCTACCTCGACGGATAACCCGTGATCCCGAAGCTGTTGTGCGCAGAGCGACCCGTTCCGACAGGTCCTGAAGGAGCGCAGTGCGGACGGGACGTGGCGCGATATCGGCCCGGAGGATTTCCTCCGGCCCGACCTTGACCTCGGCGCTGCGCGCCTTCGCCCGCTCTTCTGGCGACGACGAGGGGCCGGTCTGGCGCTGTTTTTGAGCGATCTCCCGGGAGCGTGAGGCGAGTTCCCGGGCGACGGGCTGTGGCCGAGGCGGCAAGGTGGCAGAGGATGCGGCGGATGACTCGGCCTTCGGTTATGAAAGAGACGACCCGCATGACGCTCTGACAACGGGGACGGACGAGCGAGTCGATCTCGTACACGCATCCTGGAAGCTGGGCCAATCCGCGCCGAAGGGCAACGAAAGATGGGGACGTGCGGGTCGGCGGCGGCAAGGAGTGAGCTCCCGGTCCCGAGGTGACCCCGATCACCGGAAACCGCGGGAATCTGAACAGGAGCCGACTCAAGGGTAGTCAGCATCATCACCGGCATCGCGAAGCGGCGGCGGAACGCTGATGTCGTAGGGTGCGCCGGGAGTCGCTGCCGGGGAGGAGGAGTACCGCAGGTACGTCGAGTCGGCCTGAGCCCGGCTACTGGAGAAGCGTCGCCCGCTGGCGCTGCGAGGCCTCTCCCAGCCTGGAAAGCTCCTCGATCTCGCGGACGGTCTCCCCCGTCGCCTCGGCGCCCGCGACGAGCTCGTCGAGCCGTGCAGCCACCTCGCCCGGCGCCAGGAGTGCGGCGGATTCCTGCGCGAGGATCTTGAGGGCCGTCTCCAGCGTCTCGAGCTCGGCGAGGAGGACCTCGCGACGCTCCCTTCCGCGGGCCATCGACTCCGCGAGGCGAACCTTGTAGTCCCTTCCGTCGCGGAGCCGCTGGCGGAGGGCTTCGGACGTCGAAGGATCGGCGATGCGCCGCTCGAGCTCGGCGATCTCGGGCGCGAGCGTCTCGGGGGCGGCCTTCACCGCGCCGAGGTCCTCGAACGCCTCGAGCGCCTTCAGGTGCGAGAGGGCATTGCCGAGGAGCTGGTCGAGCTTCGCCCGCTGCTCGAGGAGGAGCGGCTGGGAGACCTCGGAGAGGCGGGCGTAGCTCCGCTCGATGACGGCGGCGAGGGACTGGATCTCGGCGAAGCGCTGACGGCGCTCGAAGGAAAGCCCGTCCCCGGTGAGCCGCGGTGGAGGAGCAGCGGTCACTCCGGACCCGGTCGCGAGGGCTCCGCGCCGGCGCATCTCGATTGCGTTCGCGAGGCGCTCGTTCCCGACGACCGCCGGCAGGAGCACGAGCTCGAGGCCTGCCAGGACGAGGAACGGGAGCCAGCTCCCCGAGACGAGGGCGAAGCCAACCGCCCCCGCGGCGAGGATCGCCTGGTACTGGTTGACGAGCGCGTCCTTCAGGCTCACCCCGCGGCCGGACATGTCGAGAGTCTACCGACTCACCCGTTTCATGCCGCGGGAACGCCCATCACCCGCCGCCAGGTCTCGAGGAGGAGGCGGGTCACCTCGCCGGAGGGGGGCTCGGCCGTCGGAGGAATGTCGACGCGGACGCCGAACGGCTTCAGCCGGTTCCAGGGGTTGTTCGGGTCGGCGGTGAGGACCTTGACGTCCGGGTTGGCGGGGCGGAAGCCGGAGTCCAGCGCCCGCTGCTGAATGGGCACCGAGAGGAGGAAGTCGCGCAGGACCTTCGCGGCCTCGCGCTGCTCCGGTGTGGCAGAGGCGCTCTTCAGGACGACGAACGGGTGGTTCGACCAGAGTGTCGGCTTCGGGT
>CALBDV010000805.1 GCA_937927565.1 uncultured Holophagales bacterium | reverse complement strand
TTCTCCTTCGGCGCCCTATCACGTTTTCCCGCTCTCCGGCGAGTCCGGAGCCGCCGGAGGCTGCGATGCCCTTCGGGCCGCCGGGAGCAGGATCTTCAGAACCACCAGGTCCTCGACGCGAATCACCGGCACGGTGCCGTCTCTGCCGGCACGACCGTCACGTCGACGTCGCCGGTCGTCCGGGGAACCCCGAGTCTGTCTGGGCGGCTTTCGAGAACCGTAAACGATCGCCCCCCGGGCAACGACGCGGAATATCCTCGCGGGCGTGCCTCGGGGAATACCGACGCTTCCCCTAACTGCGGGGCTTCGCGTCCGGATGTCCCTCCGGTGCGAGGCGGAAGGGGCCCACGAAGATCTGCGTCCCCGGAACACGCCGCATCGGGACCGGGACGCCGTCGACTCTTTCTCCGGATTCCCGCTCGGAAATGACCGTCGCGTCAATCACGTCCTTCGACTCCTTCGGGGCGTAGGAGACGAAGAAGGCTTGCGTGATGTCCTCGATGAAGCGCTGGGACTCTTCTTCGAACTCGGCATCGAGGATCGCGCTCGTCCTCCCCTTCTCTCGCAGCTTTTCGACGACGGCGAGAAGCGGGTTGACCGCGGGCAGGGTGGGGCCCTCGGCGCGAAGGGCCAGGGCCCGGTCTCCCTCGACTTCGATCATTTGCCCGTCCTCACGAGGCCGACCGATCGACACCGTGAGGGTTCCACTCCGGTGCCACCAGGCCTCCAGCGGCCTGGCGGGATCGTCGTCCGGGACGAGCGCAGCCAGCCCCGCATCCGCTCCGAGCAGGAGGTCGAACTCGCGCTCGATCCCGCCGCGCTGCCCGTTGCCCGCCGGATCACTCCACAACAGAGTCAGCTGGCGGCACGGAGACGACGAGGATACGTGGGAGAGCGATCCGGCTCGGGACCCCTCGAGGGAAACGGATACGACGACGGGATGGTCCGGGACGCCGCCCTTTCTGTCCGTCACGCCGACCTTAAGGCGGACCCGCTCGCCCGACCTCCTGTGAACCAGACCCGCTGCCACCTCCACGGTGGACAGGCTTCCGTCGGCCAGCGTCTCCTGTACCTCCACCCGGCTTCCGTAGCTTCCCTGGACCCAGCCCTCTCGTTCGACGAGGTCCGGGATACTGCACGGGTCCAGACCCCCTCGCCTGTAGTCCCCTCTCCTGAAGGCCGCAGCTTCCGCCAGGGGCTCGAACTGCGGGGGCCGAGCCGTGTGCGAACGGGCGCCCTGACGCGTCTGGCACCAGAGCGTCTCCCGCCAGTCGTCTCCGTTCCGCCCCCAGCACGGGTCGCCGTGGGAGACCGCTCCCGTGGCGAGGGGCGCTTCGCGGGATCGGTCCGCCACGGCCACGACGGAGGCGCACTCGGGCGCAATGCCCTCCCGGAGCGGATCGACCTGGCAGACGTTGCGTGCGCTTTCCAGCACGGCGCTTCTGAAGCCTTCGTCGCTCGTCATACGCGTCGCGAACTCGTCGTCCGGGAACGCGCGAATCCGCCTCGCCGCCCATCGCGGAGCGTCTTCCAGCGAAGCAGATCCCGCGCAGAGCTCGAAGAGCGCCAGCGCATTGGTCAGTCCGAGCTTCCGGGTGCGCTGCTCCGTGAGAGTCGCGAGGTACTCCTCTGCCAGCGGACGCAGCTCCTCGAGGCCCTGTTCGGCCGCCATCTTCAAGGCCCACGGGCGCCGGACGGTCGTGCCGCCCTCCAGCCTCGACGAGCCGTCCCGGATCACACGCTCCAGCACGTCGAGGCGTTCGGCGCGGCTCCCGTGGTTCAGGAGCGCGAGGTCGGCGTCCTGCGGCTGCCACAGGCAACGGGAAGCATCTTTGCCGCAACCGGTCCCCAGGAGGTCGGCGTAAGGGCGAAGGTCTATCCGGTACTTCAGCTTTCCCATCGCCCGCGAAACGGCCGGAAGGACTGCCGGGTCTTCGCTCTTCAGTGCCTCGGCCAGTACGGCCCTGGTCTCGGCAATGCGGAAAGCGGGATCAGGGTTCCGGAGCGCTCGGCACAGGCTCTCTGTCTTGTCGCCGCACGGGGGCTCCTCGAAGATCATTGTCGTTCCGCTCGACTCGAGGCGCGCGGCAAGAAGGAGAGCGCCGAGAACGGCCCTGGATCTGCTGGCGAATCTCATCTCTCTGCCCTCGTCATCTGAGACCAGTCTACTGAGCTTTCGAAAATAGCGTGACATCGAATAGCTCGGCCTGCTTCCAGAAGGCGACGACCAGGCGCGGGCGTCGACGCATGCGACGGAGCGCCCGAAGCGCGTGACCGCTTAGTGCTCCGAAGTCCCGCGGACAGAGGTTCGGAAGGGCGTGATGCTTCC
>CALBDV010000804.1 GCA_937927565.1 uncultured Holophagales bacterium | reverse complement strand
GCCCAGACGTCGGCGCGCTTGTCGACGGCGCTGCCGCGCGCCTGCTCCGGCGCCATGTACGCCGCGGTGCCGAGGATGACGCCGAGCTGCGTGCCGTGGGCGGCCGTCATCGTCGGCGAGTTCATGAGCGTCGGCGAGCGCGCGAGGTCGGCCGCGGAAGCGCTCCCCGCGGGAGGGTCCATCGCCTTGGCGAGGCCGAAGTCGAGGACCTTGACCGTCCCCTGCGGCGTGATCTTGACGTTGGCGGGTTTCAGGTCGCGGTGGACGATCCCCTTGTCGTGCGCCGCCTCGAGAGCCTCGGCGATCTGACGGGCGATCGAAACGGCCTCGTCGAGAGGGAGCGGCCCGCGCTTCAGCCGTTCCGCGAGGTCCTCGCCCTCGACGAGCTCCATCACGAGGGCGCGGACGCCGTTCGACTCCTCGAGGCCGAAGATCGACGCAATGCTGGGGTGGTGGAGCTGGGCGAGGACCTGCGCCTCCCGCTCGAATCGCGCGAGGCGATCGGGATCGGCGGCGAACGCGTCGGGCAGGACCTTGATCGCGACCTCGCGCTTCAGCTTCGGGTCGGTCGCCCGGTAGACGATCCCCATGCCGCCCTCGCCGAGAGGGGCGGTGATCTCGTAGGGACCGAGGCGGGTGCCGGCGGCGAACGTCATCGAAGGCGGCGGATTCTACGGAGGGTCCTGGCCGGAATCACAATTCCCGTGCAGGAGGTCTCCAGGCCGCGCCGCGGGAGGAGCGCCTCAGCCGGCCTCCGAGCACGGGCCTTCGTCGGTGGTAGCCTACGAAAAACGACAGGAGTCAGAAGAGCATGGCCAAGTTCGTCCTTTTCCAAGACGACGAGTACAACCAGTTCCGCTGGGCTCTCCGGGACGACAAGGGGAACGTCCTGGCCCAGCCGCCGGCCGGGTTCATGTCGTACGAGGAGTGCGACAAGGCGGTGCGGAACATCAAGGTCATCTCCGGGGGCGCCACGATCGACGACCAGACCCCGTCTCCCGGACGGCGGCGCACCCCGAAGCTCTCTCCCCGATAGCGGCACCACTCGCGGGCCTGGACGAGCTACGAGTCGACGACGGCCTCGGGAGACGCGGCCGCGAGGGAGAGCGTCTCGAGCTTCCTCGTCGGGGGAGGCTACGGCCAGCCGATCGGCCCCCGGAGCATCTTCCTCGTCGAAGCGCTCTACGACGTGACGGGCGAAACGCGCGGTCTCTACGGCACGCCGTGGGTCACGCGCTTCAGCTTCGTCATGGGCTTCTGAACCGCCGCTTTCCTGGCCGGGGCGAAGAACGGCCGGAGTGCGGAGAAGGCATCCGGATTCGCTCCACGCGGGCGGACCTGACTATCATCCATGCACCTTGGAAACAAATCTCGGCACCGGATCTCCCCCGGCTCACGACCGCGTTACCGCAACGATCGGCGAGAGCGGGATGGGCCAGGCGTGCCGCGCGAACGAAGCGAAGCCCGGCCGCGACGGTCTCGATCGGACAGGTCGCACGTTCGGGCCGATCGCGCCGGTCAACCTGGGTGCCGCAGAGTGAGATAGTGCGCGTCGTGCCAGAAGAACCGAGCTCGAGGCTGACGCTTCGTCACGATCCCCCGGCCCGCCGGCCGCGCGGGATCCTCCCGTACGACTTCGCCAAGGTCGGCTTCTTTCTCTTCGGCATCCCTCGGAACGGCTTCGGCTCGATCGACGTCTCCAAGGAGTGCAACCTCCGCTGCTCGCACTGCTACT
>CALBDV010000803.1 GCA_937927565.1 uncultured Holophagales bacterium | reverse complement strand
AAGAGGTTCTGCCTCACGTTCCGCAGCGTCGCTTGCGACAGGTCGAACGCGGTTCCGACTCCCGAGAGCGCTCCCCCGACGAGCGTCACGTCCGAGGCCGCGCGGGCCACGTCCGTCCCGGTCCCGATCGCGATCCCGAGGTCCGCCGCCGAGAGGGCGGGAGCGTCGTTGATCCCGTCTCCCACCATCGCCACGACCTCGCCCCTCACGCGGAGCGCCTTCACGCGATCGGCCTTCTCCGTGGGCGAGAGCCGTGCGGCGACGTTCGCCTCCGGGATCCCCGCCGCTCGCGCGGCGGCGGCAACCGCCCCCGTTCGGTCGCCCGAGAAGAGGTGGAGCGAGAGACCGCGCGCCGCGAGCGCCTCGAGCGCCTCGCGAGCGTGGGGCTTGACGGGATCGGTGAAGACGACGGCCCCGAGAACTCGCCCGGAGATCGCCAGGAGGACGAGCGTCCCGTCGCCGCCCGCGTCGAGAAGCTCCGGCGGCACCGCCACGCCGCGGGCGGCGAGAAAGGCCTCCGAGCCCGCGAGCGCCGGCTCGCCATTCACCGTCCCCGTCACGCCCCCTCCCGGCACCGCCGCCACGTCGCGGGCGCGCTCGAAGCCGAGGCCGCGTGCGCGGGCCGCCGCCAGGACCGCCTTCGCGAGCGGGTGCTCAGATCCCGTCTCGAGCGCGGCGAGCGGCGCGAGGAGCGTCTCCTCGCTCACGCCCTCCGCCGGGCGGAGCGCGGTCACCGCGGGGCGCCCCGCCGTCAGCGTTCCCGTCTTGTCGAAGACGACCGCGGTCACCCGCGCTGCCTTCTCGAGAACCCCTGCGTCGCGCAGGAGGAGACCGAGCTGCGCGCCGCGCCCCGTCCCGACGACGAGGGCCGTCGGAGTGGCGAGGCCGAGGGCGCAGGGGCAGGCGACGAGGAGGACCGACGTGGCGGCCAGGAGCGCCCGCAGCAGCTTCGGCTCCGGACCGAAGAGCATCCAGCCCGCGAAGGAGAGGAGCGCGAGGACGACGACGACCGGGACGAAGACCGCGGCGACCCGGTCGACGAGGCGCTGAACGGGGGCCTTCGTCGCCTGCGCCTGCCTCACGAGCTTCACGATCTGTGCGAGTGCGGTCTCCTTTCCCACGCGCGTCGCCTTCATGACGACCGCGCCGTTTCCGTTCACCGTCGCGCCGAGGAGCGGGTCGCCCGGCACCTTCTCGACCGGGATCGACTCGCCCGTGACGAGCGCCTCGTCCACCGCCGTCGATCCCTCAACGAGGACGCCGTCCGTCGGCACCTTCTCGCCCGGCAGGACGCGCAGGAGATCACCGGAGCGTACCCGCTCGAGCGGCACCTCGACGTCGCCGTCCGGCCGCACGAGGCGGGCCTGTCGCGCGCCGAGGCGGGCGAGCGCCCGGATCGCCTCACCGGCCTTTCCCTTCGCCCGCTCCTCGAGGAACCGCCCGAGGAGGACGAGCGTGACGATGACGACCGCGGCCTCGTAGTAGACCGGCGCGTGCCCGTCCGGGACGTGGAAGAGGTGAGGGAAGAGCGTGGCGGCGGCCGAGGTCAGGAACGCCGACGACGTCCCGAGCGCGACGAGCGTGTTCATGTCCGGGGCCAGGCGCCACGCGGCGCGTGCGCCGCTCACGAGGATTTCGCGCCCCGAGAAACCGAGGACGACCGCCGTCAGGACGAGGAAGAGGGCGTCGCGCCCGGGGAAGGTCACTTCGCCCATCGAAAGCGTCGCCACCGGCACCGCGACCGCCACCGCCAGGACGAGCCGGCGGGTGAGGTCCGCCAGAGAGGCCGCCCGTTCGGCCTGCTCGGCGTCGACCAGCTCCTCGAGGCCGAAGAGGTCCGCGCTTTTCGCCGGTTGCGCCTCGTAGCCAGCACCGGCCACCGCGTCGACGAGGCGCCCGACGGCCAGCGACGGGTCGGAGAGGCGGACGCGCGCGCGCCCCGAGAGGAGGTCGACGACGGCGAGAGAGACGCCCGGCACCTTGCCGAGCGCCGACTCGATCCGTCCCACGCATGAGGCGCAGTGCATCCCCCTCACCGAGAGCTCCACCTCGGGACCGTCGACGGGCGGCGGCGCGAGCGGTGCCGCGCCGCCCGCCGTCGGGAGCGAGGGAAGCGATGGCAGGCTCATCTCACGCGCATCCAGCGTATCCCGTGCAGGACGCTCGGGCCACTCATCGGCGCTTCCTCCACCGTGGGGAGTGAAAGGCTCACGACGACCCGCCACGTCTCCGCCCTCGGATAGGCCGTCACGAGTTCCCGCTCGCGTCCTCGAAGAGCACGTGCGAACACCCTCCTTCCCGTGGACGGGTCGAGGGCGTTTCGGAACAGGTAGGCCGAGAACGAAGGGGCGTCCGCCGCCGTGTACTCCAGCGACCGCCGAGGGTCTTCGAAGTCCACGAGGATGAGTGCGTCCGGACCGACACCGGCCCGGTCGGCTCCGGCCATCGGATCGTCAGGGACACCCCCGTACGAGCGGGAGTGAGCCCGGATCTTCGGCGTCTCCCTCCACACGGTCGCGGCACACAGGAGAGTCGTCGTCACCATGAGCAGGGCCGGTCGAAACGTAGCGGACCGGGCGACCGGCCATCGGATGCGAGTGGCGAGGCTACCGGCGGCATTCGCCATCGACCGTGCGAGGAGGAGCGCGAAGAAGGCCGTCGCCTCCAGTGCGAACCGGGGCCCACCGTAGAGAACGTCACGAAAGTAGTAGCAGAGGTAGCCCAATACGAGCCCGCCCCCGGCTGCTGCGATGACCAGATCCTCCTTCCTGGGCCTCAGAAGAACGAGGGCCAGCCAGAGAATGGGCGGTCCGGGAATGGCCCACAGGGCCCTGGGGAGAGACTCCCCGTACCAACGCACGTTCTCTCGGAAGATCTCCGCGAGACGACGGGTACCGTGGCGGTTGCCGAGGAAGCCCTCCGCGGGATCGAAGACGGCGTAGCCGGAGAGGAAGGGACTCCCGAAGGTCCGCCACTGGGTCCAGAGCAGGAACGCGAGGGGGAGGAGACCCCCGGCGATGGTGGTGCCGGCGGCACGCAGCCGGGCTCCCCGCGGATAGAACATCCACAGGATCAACAGGCCGGGGACCGGAAGGAGAAAGGCCGCCGACATCGGCCGGACGAGAAAGGCCATGCCCCCGAGCAGCCCCGCCGCCAGCAGCCGGGGAGTCGACTTCTCCGAGTGCCCGTCCGCGAGGAGGGAAAGGCACCAGACCACGAATGCGAGGCTGGCGACGTGCGACATGAAGCTCGCCGCCTGGAGGAACGCGAACGGAAGACAGGCGAAGAGGAGGGCCCCGGCCAGCGCCGTTCCGGAGTCGTACAGCTTCGAGCCCAGACGAAACAAGCCGTAGACGACGAGCCCGAACAGGAGAGGGTTGACGAGCCACGGCGCTCCTGCCAGCCAGCCGGCGGCCAGCAGAAGCGGGAAGCCCGGCGGATACTTTCCGCACCAGCGATCCGCCGTCAGGATGACGTTGTCCACCGCGAACGCCTCGGCCACCGCCGGAGGAGCGAGAAAGAGGCTTCCCGCGGAGAAGATGCGGCCCTGGAGGACGTAGGCGACCTCGTCTCCGATCCGCGGCATTCCCGAGAACAGCCCCTGCGAGAGGACGGCCGCCAGGAGCGCGGCGGCCGCAGCGAGAACCAGGGCCAACGAACGGTGGAGGCCGGATCGGGGGCTGGCCGTCTCGCTCGAGGGGACCGGGTCTTCGCTCACCCGGGCGGCTGGTCTCCGCTGTCTGGTCCGACCCTTCATCTCGACTCGGGACCGGGCAGGGCGTGGATTCCGGGGAGGTCGGCCACCGCGTAGGCCATCGCGGCGAGCGCCGCGGCCGCCTTGTCGAGCGAGGCCGGTTCGATCTTGTCGAACGTGTCGTCGGCCGTGTGGTGGAAGTCGAAATAGCGCCCCGTCTCCTGCCTCAGGCCGAAGAGCGGTACCCCCGCCGGAACCATCGGCGAGATGTCGGCCCCCCCGCCGCCGCCCTTCTGGAGCGTCCCTGCGCCGAGCGGCTCGAGGATCTTCGCCACGGCGGCGAGCGCCGGCCCGAGCGTGTCTGCCGCGTTCCACGAGAAGCCGAGCGGCGCGCCGGTCCCGCTGTCGGCCTCGAAAGCGCCGGCGTGCTTCGGCAGCTCGGCGGCGTGCCGGGCGGCGTAGCCCTTGCCGCCCGCCAGGCCGCTCTCCTCGTTCGCGAAGAGGACGACGCGGATCGTCCGCCGCGGCCGGCGGGGGCTCTCTGCGATCAGACGCGCCGCTTCGATGGCGATGGCACACCCGGCGCCGTCGTCGATGGCGCCCGTCCCGAGGTCCCAGGAATCGAGGTGCCCCGAGACGACGACGACTTCGTCGGGTTTCTCGCGCCCAGGGATTTCGCCGATCACGTTCGCCGACGTGGCGGAGGGAAGCGGGCGGCAGCCGAGGACGACCTTCAGCTTCACGGGACCCCGCGCGAGAAGCCGCACGAGCAGGTCGGCATCGGTATTCGAGACGGCGGCCGCTGGAATGCGAGGCCTCCCGTCGGCATAGTTCGTCGAGCCCGTGTGCGCGAACCGGCTCGTCGACGTCCCGACGGACCGGACGAGGACGGCGAGCGCGCCGTGCGGGCCCGCCTTCGCGGCGCCGGAAGAGCGCATCGGGACGTTTGCGCCGTAGCCCGGCCCCTGTCCGGACCTCGCCATCCGGCGGCTGAAGAAGACGATCTTCCCGCGCACCGCGTCGGGGTCGGCCTTCACCGCCTCATCGAGCGCCTCGAGGGTCTTCATCTCGACGATCGGCGCCGTAATCCCCTCCGGCGGTGTTCCGACGCTCCCGCCCAGCGCCGTGACGACGAGCCTCTGGGGATACGGCGAGACGACCGCGGCCGTCTCGACTCCCCGTTCCCAGGCCGTCACGGTGACCTCCTCGGCGCGGACCTTCGAGAAACCGAGCTCGCGCATGAGGGACTGCCCCCACGCGACCGCCGCCCGGTCCCCCGTCGAACCGGCGAGGCGCGGCCCCACCTCGTCCGTGAGCCGCCGGACCCACTCGGTCGCGCGGGTCGGAGAGGAGCCCTTCGCGGCGAGCGCGGCGACGGCCACGCGCGTCTCGGGCGAGAGGGGGTCGCCGGCGCTCCCGGCAAGGACGGGAGCGGCGAGCGGGGCGGCGAGGAAGAGGGCGGCGAATCCCGGGAGGCTCCGGCGGCGTGCGGTCACGGGCCGGGAGTGTACGGAATCCGCTAGAGGCGGACGGACCACTTCCCCGACGGGGTCAGCCGGGCCGTCCGCGCCGGGTGACCCACGCGGAACGTCTCCTTCGCCTCGTAGAGCTTCCGGTCGGCGTCGCGCAGGAGGTCCTCCGGCGTCCGGTGGCGGGCCCCGTCGAAGAGCTCCGTTCCGATCGACGCGCTCGAGAGAAAGCCCCCCGTCTCCTCCGAGAGCGCGGCGCCCAGCGCCTCGCGCAGGCGCGAGGCGAGCGCCGGGAGCGTCTCCCCGTCCACGTCTCCGACGACCACGGCGTACTCGTCGCCGCCGTAGCGCGCGACGAAATCCTGCGGACGAGACGCATCGAGGAGGGCGCGCGCGGCGCGCAGGAGGAGGCGGTCTCCGGCCAGGTGGCCCCTCGCGTCATTCCACTCCTTGAAGCGGTCCACGTCGGCGAGGAGGAGCCCGAATCCCCTCCCCTTTCCCCGCCGGAGCGCGTCTCCCCGCTCCGCGATCTCGCCGTACAGCGCGTCACGGTTCCAGAGGCGCGTCCCCGGGTCGGTCAGTCCCGCGAGACGGTAGCGCCTCACCTCTTCCGACATCCGCCAGAGAACGGTGGACGCAAGGCAGAGAAAGAGAACACCCAGGAGGACGACGCGCCACGCGGGGTCGAGATCCGCGGGACCCGTGCCCGGGACGAGGCCCGCGACCGGGACGACCGCGAGGAGAAACGAAACGTGGCCCACGAGGTCGGTCCGCGCGCTGCGGCGTCCGCGCCACGCGGCGGCGCCGAACCGGACGAGAAGGTCGAGGAGGAGCGCCGCAAACGCCCACCGGAAGAGCTGCAGCGGGACGACGAAGCTCTCGATCCCCGGGACGACGGGCGCCACGGCACCGAGGACGGCGAAGGCGGGAAGGAGAAGGCGATACGCGGGCGGGAGCCCGGCGCCGAGGAACCGGAGCATCGCCGCGCAGTAGCAGATCGCCGTCGCCACGAGGACGACGATGCCGCCCCGGAAGACGGCCGAGAGAGGAACCCAGGAGTCGCTCCAGATCGAGTGGCCGAGCATCAGGTAGAGGCCGAGCGCCGTGGCAAAACCGGCGAAGAGGAGATAGTCGGCAGGGCTCCTCGCGTGGAAGGCGAAGAGGACCAGGAGAACCGAAACGACGAGCGAGGCTCCGAGGAAGAGGACCAGGCTCTGGTCGTGCAGCGACCGCTCGCGCTCGAGACGGTCGAGCCTCGCGATGACCGGCAGCCCCCGGAAGACGCTCCCGTCCCGCTTCCCGTGCCAGACCCTGAGAACCAGCTCCCGGGGCCCCGCGGAGTCGACCCGGTCCGTCGGAAGCGGGTAGAGGCGCGAGACGAAGTGAGCCGTATCCGACGCTGGCGGAAACCCTCCGAGACCGCCGATCCTCACCCCGTCGAACCAGACCTCGTCCACGTCCCGGATCCCCGGCACGGCGAAGGCGAGGGGCTGACCGACGAATGGCGATAGGTCTACCAGGACCCGATACCAGCGGACCCCCTCTCGTCGCGCCTGGTCCTTCAGCGGGTCGGCCGGGCGGAAGGCGAGGCGGTCGATTCCGGCCACCCCGTCGGGCGGTTCGCCGTCAGCCGCCCTCCAGCCGCTCGACAGGACCAGGGGCAGGCCCGCGGGGTCCGGGCCAGGCATCGCGTCCGCCCGCAGCACCGGCGCGACGAGGTCCGCACCCGCCGCCAGCGTCAGCGCGGCGGTTCCCGCAAGGAGGACGAGGACGGCCCGTCGCGCGAGGCGTGCCGGCCCCGTCATCGTCAGGAGACCGCGGGTTCGAGAAGGGTGAGCGTCCCCTTCGCAACGTCCAGCTCCGCCAGGACGCCGACGGGGAGGGTCGACTTGTCGGCCACGTGCCCGAACCGCAACCCCGCGAGAACAGGAACGCCGAGCTTTCCGAACCGGTCCGCGACGACCGACTGCCAGGTCCACGTCCCCTGGAAGCTCCCCTTGTCCGCCGGGCCACAGTCCTTGAACTTCCCGAATACGATTCCCGCGCACTTCTCCAGGCGCCCCGTCAGGGCGAGGTGCGTGAGCCAGCGGTCGATCCGGTACGGTTCCTCCCCGACCTCCTCGAGGAAGAGGATCGACCCGGCCAGGGGCGGCTCCCACGGCGTGCCGACGATCATCGAAAGGACGCTGATGTTCCCGCCGACGAGCCGGCCGCGCCCCGTGCCGGGGACGATCCGGCGCAGCCGGTCGTCGCGGTCGACGAAACCCTCCCGCGGCTCGACCGGCGGCGCCGCGGCGACGACGCCGGCAGGCTCCTTCGAGAAGACGACCCTCTTGAGCTCGGCGAGGGAGTACTCGGAGAGGTTCGACGAGCAGTTCGGCGCGTGGAACGTCACGAGGCCCGTCTTCGCGTAGAAGCCGTTCAGGAGCGCCGTGATGTCGCTGAAGCCGAGGAGGGGCTTCGGGTACCTCCGGATCGCCTCCCAGTCGAGGAGCGGCAGGAGCCTTCCGGATCCGTATCCCCCCCGAACGCACCAGACGGCGTCGACCGACGGGTCGCGGAACGCCGCGTTCAGGTCGGCCGCCCGCTCCTCGTCGGTCCCGGCGAGGTACATCGTCTGGCGGGCCGCCGCCGGCATTCTCTTCGGGACGAGGCCGAGCGAGGCGACGATCTCCTCGGCGATGACGATCCCCTCGGGCTCTTCCTCGGGGCTCGCCGGGGAGACGAGCGCCACCCGCGCCCCGGGGGCGAGCGCTTTCGGGCGGACGGGACCGGCAGGGGGCGCCGCGGCACGGGCGGAGCGCGGAAGAGCCAGGAAGGCCGAGGCGAAAGCGGCGTCGGCGAGGAGGCTGCGACGGGTCTTCACCCGGCGATTCTATGCGCCGCTTCTGGACCCCGAATCTCCGCGGCCGCAGAATCGGACGAGGTCCCATGAGCAGTCACCCTTCGCTCCCGCCCGCTACCCCGGCCCTCCTCCGCCTCCTTCCGTCCCTGACTCTTCCAGCGCGGAGAATCCCGTGACCCTCCGCGAGGGCCTCCTCCTCGCGCGCGCCGGCGAGGCCGCCCACCCGGCCGCGGTCGCCGCCTTCACGCGGCTCGCCGCCGCGCACGGCACGCCCCTCTACGTCTACGACGCGGAGACGATCCG
>CALBDV010000802.1 GCA_937927565.1 uncultured Holophagales bacterium | reverse complement strand
GAAGCCGCTCAGGAGCTTCCTCGGGCGGGTGGTCGGAAGGAAGGCCGCCTGATGTGCCTCGACGAGGCCGTCGAAGATCTCCGGGGCGCCCTCTCTCACGGGCCGGAGATCCCGGCGGCCTCGCTCGTCGCCGCGGCCCTCGACCACCTAATCGACCCGGTGCCCTCACACTTCACGCGGCTCGGTATCCGCTCGCCCAGGGGCTCCTCCTCCCTGCTCGCCGTCATGCCCGGGGGCGGACCGCGGACGTGACGGGCGCGACGTCGGGGCTCGGCCGGCTGCCGCCGCCGGGTCTCGCACGGCTCAGCGAGCGCCTGGTTCGACCCGGGTAGACGTCCGCTCGCGTTCGGGCTCAACGACCCCATCGCCGACGTCGCAGGCCTCGATTCCGGCACTGGAGACACGGCGATGCGACACCGCCGTTCCGTGACCAGGGAGGTCGCGCCAGATCCCGGCAAGGCATTCGAGTGTCCGCGCCTTGATGCTGCAGACGCGATCCTCCATAATGGAGGCATTTAGGAGTACCAGCATGGCGACGCTGAACGTCAAGAACCTCCCGGACTCCCTGTACCGAAAGCTACAGAAGCAGGCGAAGCGACAGCACCGTTCCGTAGCGCAGGAGGTCACGCTGATTCTCGACGAGGCTCTCGAGCGCCCCGTTCTCGTCTCGCTCCTGACGCTGCGAGGTCTCGGCAAGGAACAGTGGACTGGACTCGATGGCGCGAGCCACGTCGAGGCCGAGCGTAAGGCATGGGACTGATAGACGAGATCGGCGCCGGCCCGGTCGCCCTCGACACGGTGGCCTTCATCTATTTCATCGAAGAGAACCCGAGGTACCTGAGGGCTGTCGAGCCGGTCTTCGAGGCGATCGACGAGGGGCGTCTCGCGGCCGTCACTTCGAGCCTGACCCTGCTCGAGGTTCTGGTCGTTCCGTTTCGCGCGGGCAACGTCGCCCTGGCGGATCGATATGAGCAGGCGCTGACGCGAGGCCGCGGCCTCACGCTGATCGACATCGATCGCGGGCAACTCCGCGCGGCGGCCCAGCTGCGTTCGGTCTTCCCGAAGGTCCGGACGCCAGACGCGCTCCAGGTTTCGGCGGCCCTGTACGCGAGGTGCTCCGCCTTGCTGACGAATGACCGGCAGCTCCCGGCAATTCCCGGATTGCGCATCCTTCAGCTGGAGAACTACTCGGCCTGACGCTCGCTTTCGGCACCGGTTCGAGCGCGAGGAAGAGTTGCTCGCGAGCTCGAATCACCCCGGGATCGACATCCCCTTCTCACTTGAGGAGGCCGTCGGAGAACCGACGTCATCGTCCGGGCGCCCGCGGGGTCGAGCGTCGGAACAACCCGGACGATCCTGGAGTCGATAGGTGCCCGGATCCGTCCGATTCCGGGCGTCACCGCGCCTCCCTCACCCCACGAGTTCGGGGCGGCACCAGACCATCTCAGCGCTCAACCTGGATCCCCGGGGTGCTCCATTCGTCCTGGCGCTCGTGTTTCTTTAAGTAACGTATCGGTTGCTTTTTGAGTTGTGTCGGTTATATATTGAGACGCATCGGTGGCTCACGAAGCCCCGCACGCCACACTCAAAGGAGCGTCACATGACTTCAAGCGAACCTCTCGCGACAGAACCTCCCCTCGACCCGGAACTCGTACTCCGCATGCACCGCCGAAGCATGTTCCAGCTGCTGATCGCGGTCGCCGCCCTTGGCGCGTTCCTGATCGGCTCGGCTCTCTGGCCTGGCGCCACTCTCCTGCGGTGGGTGGAGCAGGCGCCGTGGCTGGTACCGATTGCGTTCATCCTCTTCGTGGTCTTCCAGCAGGCAGCGTTCCGCAAGCATCGGCTCCGCATGGACGCACCCGAATTCAAGGCGATCCTCCGCGACGAATGGCGACGCCGGAGCACGGACCGCGCCACCCGGGGAGCGCTGACCGCCGTCCTGGTGGCTCAGATACCTCTCGCCCTCCTCATCAGCCACGTGCCGGCAGCGCAGCTGCCGATCGGACGCTTCCTCGGACATCTGCCGGCTCTGCGCGCCGTGCTGGGAATGGCCGTGTCGACCCTCACACTCGGCCTGCTCGCCCAGCTGTCGCTGTTCCTCTTCTTCGATCGGGATCGGGAGTAGGCGATGGAGGACGAGGGACTTCACAATACCCTCAAGGTGCAGCGAGCGATGCGCGACCTCACCCAGGCCGACCTCGCCGCTCTGGCCGGCGTGACCCGGAAGTCGGTGAACGCGATCGAGACCGGGAACATGGTGCCGTCCGTCCTGCTGGCGCTCAAGCTCGCACGCGCCCTCGGCGTCTCGGTCGACACGATCTTCACCCTGAGCGGGCCGCGGGACGCCACTCCCGGCTCACCTCCAGGAGGTCGCCCATGATCGTCCGTAATTCGACCCTTGCGCTCGCCCTGGGCCTCTGCGCGCCCCTCCTCTCCCAGCCCGCACCGGTGCTCGACGAGAAGGTGCGCCAGCTGGCGGCAGCGAAGGTCGCCGCCGGGGTCTACCCCGGCCTCGTGATCGGTGTCGTGAGCGGGGGCCGACAGGAGATCGCCGGCTTCGGCTCCGCTGCCGACGACCGGAAGCGGGAGCCGGACGGCAATACGGTCTACGAGATCGGCTCCGTCACCAAGACGTTCACGGCCCTGCTTCTCGCGGACGCGGTCGAGCGCGGCGAGGCGACGCTGGACCAGCCCGTCCAGCAGTTGCTGCCGGACTACACGATCCCGAAGTCCGGCGACCGGGCGATCACCCTGCTCGACCTCGCGACCCAGACCTCCGGCCTCCCGCGCCTGCCCGACAACCTGCTGCCGAAGGACCCGACGAACCCCTACGCTGACAACACGCCCCTGCGCCTGAAGGAGTTCCTCGCGACCTGCCGGCTCTCCCGGACGCCCGGCGAGGGCTACGAGTACTCCAACCTCGGCTTCGGCCTCCTCGGTCAGGCGCTGGCGGCGCGGGCACACCTTCCCTACGAAGAACTGATGAAGAAGCGGATCGCGGTCCCGCTGGGAATGCCCGACACGGCCATCGCGCTCTCCCCGGGAATGGCGGAGCGATTCGCCCCCGGCCACGACGCCGCGGGAAAGCCCGCACCGGCCTGGGACCTCGGCGCCCT
>CALBDV010000801.1 GCA_937927565.1 uncultured Holophagales bacterium | reverse complement strand
CGAGGGAGGCACCGTTCTCAGCACGCTTCAGCCGGGTCTCGCCACTCTCTTCGCGCTCGACGACGGCAGCGTGGCGATGAAGACGTGGTCGCGCTCGGACGACGCTCTCCTCGAGCGCGTCCGCTCGGCGCGGCAGAACGGCGTTCCCCTTCTCGAGCGCGATTCCCGGACCGGCCTCATCGTGCCGGGCGCCCTCGTCGGACGCTGGGGAGAGGGGAACTGGGGGGGCTCGCAGGACTCCAGGCTCCGGTCGGTCCGTGCGGGTGCCGGACTTCAGGAGTGGGCTGGCCGGCGTTTCCTCGTTTTCGGCTACTTCTCGAGCGCCACCCCGTCGGCGATGGCCGTCGTTCTCGCCTCCTACGGCTGCCAGTACGCCATGCATCTCGACATGAACGCTCCCGAGCACACCTACCTCGCGCTCTATCGGGAGAAGGACGGCAAGCTCGAGATCGAGCATCTCGTCCGGACCATGAGCGTTCTCGACAAGACCTCGGCCGGCACGACGGTCCCGAGGTTTCTCGCGTACGCCGACAACCGGGATTTCTTCTACCTGATGAAGAAGCGTGGCGCGGCGCCGCACGATCCCCTCCAACCGGGAATCGGAGGCTCCCGCGCCTCCCTCGCGGCCCCATGAGTCGCGAGCTCGACTCCTCCCGCACGCGGCGCTTCACCGCGGTGCTGGTCACCGCCCTGCTGTGGACGGCGAGCGTGCCGGGGGCGGGCCTGAAGGAGCAGAACGAGGCGATGTTCCTGAAGCTCGAGAAGGCCCACGGGTACTCCCGGAGCCAGATGGAGGACGTGCGCCGCATCTTCGAGCGCTCCCGGTACGCCGGCCAGGGCAACCCGGCGATCTCGAAGCACCCGCTCACCCCCGAGGCCTGTCGGGCTCGCCTCGGCGAGGGGACCGTGCTCACACCGAACCCGCTCTTTGCAGAGATCTGCGGCGGCCCCTTCATGGCGCCGCTCTACGACCCGGCGACGGAAGGTCCGGAGCAGGCGCGAACCTGCATCGACCAGTTCGAGTTCCCCGACATCCCGTGCGAGGTCCCGGTCGTCTGGATACGGGCGAGCGAGGCCGCCGAGGTGTGCGAGGCGCTCGGGAAGCGGCTCTGCGACGCGCACGAATGGGAGGGAGCGTGTGCCGGCGCCCTGCTCGCGCCCGACTATCGATTCGACCTGGCCCGCGTATCACCCGCCGAGGCGGCCGTCCGCGGAATGCGCGGCGCGCACAACGAGGTCCACCAAGCGGACAAGTCCTGGTCCTACGGTCCCGCCTTCCGAACCGGCGTCTGCGGGACCTCCAGCCACAAGTCTTCCGGGTGCCCAGGCGGCGGCTGGGACCGCTGCGGGTCGAACACGTTCCCGGCCGGCTCCTTTCCCGGGTGCCGCAGCGCGCTCGGCGTCTTCGACCTGAACGGCAACGCGGCGGAGCACATGAACCTGCCGCTCGACGAGAGCCAGATGGCGAGCCGCGGCAGCCGGAACCTGGGCGTGACCGAGATGAAGGGAAGCTGGTTCGCCTTCGACGACTTCCGGGCGCACGAGGACTGGTGCCGGTGGCGCGCCCCGTTCTGGTACGGGACGAGGGTCAGGGACCCGAAGAGCCACGCGAACTACCACCTCGGCTTTCGGTGCTGCAAGAGCCTGGCGCCGCAGTGAGCGGACGCGGCTAACCCGGACCAGGCCCGAGGAGGCGGCGGGCGTTGGGATCCGGGCCTTCGTCGCTCAGGAGCCCGGCCAGACCCGGGTCTTCCAGGACGTCGAAAACGGATCGGGCCTGCCCGTTCACGAGAATCGTGTCGCTCACGAGGCGGATCCCGTGGCTGTAGTCGGCGTACCGGGCCCCGTGAACGGTGCTCAGCGGCTGGATCGCCGCTCCGCCGGGACGCAGCCAGCCGTAGATGGCGACCCTTCCCGGGTTCGACGCGAGGCGGGGCGTGAGGACGACGTCCTTCTTGGTCCCCGAGACGAGCGCGCCCGAGGGCAAGCGCCTCTGCTGCTCCTCGATGGTCCGGTTGTGAGCCCACAGGTACGCGACCGAGGTCATCGCCGCTCCGGCGGGCATCGGCTTCGGATCCAGCCTCGCCTCGGCCTGGGAGTGGATGGTGTTCACGATCTTGCGCGTCGGCAGCGTGAAGCCGAACCGGCGGGCCACGGTGAGGGCTTCGTCCAGCCCGAGCGGAACCCGGACGAAGTCCTCGTCGGAGCCGACGGCGAGGTAGTCGGGCATGACCCAGACGACTGCCCTGAGGAGAGCGCCGGCGGGACCGGGTACGCACGTCTCCACGGCCCGGAGCTTCCGAAGCGCGCTCGGGATGTTCCCCTCCAGGATCTGCTCGACGAGCACCCTCGCACGCTCCTCCCGGCTCGAAGACGCCAGGCGCGCCATCAGCTGCGAGCCGGTCGGGGCGGAGGCGTCGCGCGGAGGAATCGAGGCGACGAGGTCGGCCGGGAAGCGGGGCGCCGGGGCCGCGCAGGCGCGGTGCGCAAGGTCGGAGACGAGGGCGAGCGCGGCAAAGCAGACGATTCCGCCCACGGTCAGCCGCCTCAGACACGCCATCGGCCTCGCACCGTACGCGCAGCGGAACGCTTAAGCAAGGACGTGAGGCGTCATGCCTCAGAGTGGATTCGTCAGGTGCGCCCGAGCAGGCGCCTCTTGATCTCTTCCTTCGGCGGGGACGGGCCGACGTAGATGAGAAGGAAGGAGTCCGCGAAGTCCTTCCCCTCGAACGTGGCCGTCGTCCCGTCGGTCATCCTGATCGTCGAGCCCTCGCCGGGCTCGTACGTGAACGTCATGCGATCGCCCTTCTTCATGTCCTTGATGACCCGCAGCAGCTTCGCGATCTGGCTCTTCGCTCGCTTCCCCTTTTCTCCCGCGTTCCGCGCGAAATCTCCCTCGAGAGGCGTGGCGAGATCCTCCCGGCTGACCGCCCTGAGAAAATGCAGGATCAGGACCTTCGGAACATCCGGGTTCACGACGGCCTCGGCTTCCTGGGCCGGCGCTGGGAGGTAGAGCGCCACCACGTAGATCCGGAAGACGAGCTTCTTCAGAAGGGCCGCGCCGTTGAGCTTCAGCTCTCGCCCGCCCACCTCCACCGCATCCGGCAGCTTCACTC
>CALBDV010000800.1 GCA_937927565.1 uncultured Holophagales bacterium | reverse complement strand
GGACCCAGTACTTGTTGAAGGCGCTGTCCGTAGGACGCCGGGCGACCCACGCGGGGACGGCCATCGCCTTTCCGCTGGTCCGATCGGGAAGCATCACCTCGAGGATCTCCCCGTCCCGGTGCTTCCGGTCCTCGTCGAACTTCTTTCGGTCGTTCTCGAGAAGGCCGCGAACCTCCTTGAACTCCGGAGCGTCCGCCCACGCAGCGGCGCCCGGCGCCGGCGGCAGGAACGCACTCTTGTTCCGGGGCCCGAAGCCCGTGGCGCTTTCGATGCCTGCCAGCGCGGCATTGAGGAGGTCGAAGCCCTTCAGGAGGCATTCCTCGTTCGAGAGCTTCTTCCCTTCGGGCGCGAGGTTCTGCAGGGCGAGATACCCGATATGGGGGGCGTAGATACTGTCACGCTCCTTCGGGTCGATCCGGCAGCGTCCCTGGTCCACGTCGAGAGAATAGGCAGAGAGCGCCGGTGCGCAGGCCGGGAAGTCCCCGTCCTCGACGAGTTTCATGACGAGCCAGGCAGCGGTCATCCCGTCCCAGTCGGGATTCCCGTGGGTGACGATCGTCGGCCGCCAGGTCGTCCCTTCCGGGACCCGCCCCTCGGGATAGCGCTCGAGCCAGGGGCCGAGGAGATGGTTGTAGACAGCCTCGCGGTGGGAGAGGACGAGGGACGCCGAGCTGTCGGACCCGGGATCGGCGTGGTGGTCGAGGACACCCGGCCGGAGCGACCCGCCCACGTCGAGGTAGACCGCGCCGGGGGTCGTTTCCGCGTGAAAGCCGAACGGCGCGAAGCCGAACCGCCACTCGGTCTTCAGCCCCAGGTCTCGTGCCCCGAGAAGCATGCCCACTTGAGCCTCCTCATTCCTGCTTCGTGCCGCGACCGGATTCCCTTCGCGGCGTCGGCCCTTGTCCCGAATCGGTTCCGAGGTCTCCCGCCGGCTGGAGGACGGGGAAGACACGGAAGGGGTTCGTCAGGGGGTGCATGAAATAGACCTGCCCCGGGCGGAGAGGGAAGTCCGTGAAGATCACCTCGTTCCGGCCGTCGTCCGTCCGCGCTTGGACCGTCCTTCGGCCGAAGCGGTCGATACGGACTTCGAGGATCTCGATCACGATCGGGAAGAGCGACGGGGTCCGTTTCTGGAGATCCTTGAGGAGCTGAAGGGCGGCGTCGAAGAACTGGAGCGCCTGGGCACGAGCCGAGGAGAGGCTCATCGCCGCCACGTCCGCGTTGTAGTGAGAGAGTCCGTTCCTGTAGGAAGCGATGGTCCCGCTCCCTTTCGCAAACAGGCTCTTTGCCTGGAAATCGACCCGGAATGCGTCGAGCACCGGATCCGTCCGGAGGGCACCATCGAGGCGCTCGACGAGTTCCAGAAGCTTGCCGAGCGAGCAGCGGGACAGGTCCTGCCCCTCGGCGAGCCATCCCTTCTTGCGGACGACGTTCTCGGCGGGCTCACCGAAGGCCGCGCGCACGACGAAATGGAGAACGATCCGGAGCGCACGCTCGAGCCGGGCCGATGCATCCGCGACGAGGCCCTTCAGCTCGACGAGGGAAGAGCGATGGACCTCCGAGCGGCTCGCCTCGAGGCTGCTCATCACGGTAGGGAGGCCGACCGGCCGTCCCGATGGCGGGAAGCCGAAGTGCTCCAGCAACGCACGTACGAGGGCCCCCTGGCGAGTCCCGGGCGGGTAGGCGATTCCCGTCGCCTTCTCGGCCTCGCGACGCAGCGTGGTGGGGCGGAACCACTCGGAGAGGACCTCGGACGGATCTTCGAGCCGGACGCAGTACTCGAGGAGGCGCATCTCCGGAGTCCCGCGGTATCCCTCGGCCTCGAGGCGGTCGAGCAGTTCCTGCCTGCACTCCTCTTCGAGGTTCGCGAGAAGGAACGCGTGGAGGTCCCGGACGTGCTCCGTCCCCGACCGGAGGGTCGAGTCCGCCGCGTCCGCACCACGCGCCTGAGGGCTTTCGGGCAGTGTGACGGCAGTGCCCGGCCGATCCGCGGCCTCGCCAGGCCCAGCGAGGGCGAACGGCGCCGAGCCTCCCTGGGCCCCCGGCTCTTCCACGAGCAGCCCCATCGCGATGCGGATGGCGCGAAGCAGCGTGCCCCGTTCCGCGCGGAGCGCGGACTCTCCCGTGGTGCCGTGCACGATCCGGTTCCGCGCCATAACCGCCGCCTGAAATGCCGCGTGGGCTTCCGGCGGAATCGGGCGAGCCGTCTTCGTCCGCCGCTCGCGGAACGCCTGGACCTTCTGCC
This sequence comes from uncultured Holophagales bacterium, assembly GCA_937927565.1. GTDB lineage: Bacteria > Acidobacteriota > Thermoanaerobaculia > UBA5066 > UBA5066 > UBA5066. The sequence continues at coordinate 1,159 of CALBDV010000800.1, read as the reverse complement.
CGAGGGAGGTCCGGCTTCTCCCCGCGTCCGCTTCGTCCTCGCCCGCTCCGGATTCCGACGCGGTGCTGACCAGCTCATCCAGCACGCGCTCGAACGCATGGACCAGCAGAAGCTCTGACCCGTCCGCCGTCGTTTCCGAAAGGGAATAGACGAGGCGTCGGAGGTTCTCTTCGCCCTCGCGTGAGGAGAATCGTCGGGAGACCTCGTCAGCGAGCGACCGGAGCGAGACCCAGCCGCCGAGCCGCTTTTCCAGGACCTGTCGGACCAACCCGGAGGTTCCACCCGGCGCGGCGAAGACGAGCGTTTCGAGGGGTCCCGGGAAATCGAGCCGCTCCTCGAGAGCGTCGACGGCGGCGTGCAGGAACCGGTTCACGTCGAGCCGGCCTGCCCCCGTACCGAGGAGGGGCGTCGCGAGGCTCCGGCATCCCAGCCCCGCGGCGGTGTCGAGAACGACGCCGAAGAGCAACCGGGCCTCCGCGGGCCCGAGCACCTTGTTCTCGTCGTAGTCGATGGTCACGGCGTGGAGGAGGTGCTCCGCGTTCAGGTTCCCCGCAGTCGTCACAACGACCTGCGCGAGCCGAAGCGATCCGACGTGCGCCGCGGCATCCTTCTCGACCGCCGGACCGGCCGCACTCCAGATCGCCTGCGAAACGCCGCCCCCGTGAGTGAGGTAGTTGTCGTCCGAGCTGACGATCGCATCGAAACGCTCGCGGAGCTCCGTGATGGAGGCGTCGACGACCCGCGCGCGCATGGAGCCAGCCTGAAGCTCCCAGATATTCTCGCTTCCGGCGCTTTCCGCGCCCCGACGCTCGTTCGCCATTCCAAGCACTCCCGACGGATCGTCCCCGCGCCCAGGCATCTATTCCCTCGCCTTCTCGTCGCGTGTCAGGCGCTGCCCCGAGAGAATCAGGCCGATGAAGAGGCCGAGGAACTGGGACAGGGACGCCCACAGGAACAGCTGAAGAGCGAATCGGCCGGACCCAAGGCTCCGTTGCGAGTCGCCAAAGACGCTGACATCCGTTCCGTGGAGCGTTCCGAGGACGACGAGCGACACGGCTGCCGACACGCCGAGGGTCTTCAGGAAGATCCCTCGAAAGCGCCGCACCACCTGTCCGAGCACCGCACGGGAGAGCAGCCGCATCTTCCGGCTTGTCGCCAG
>CALBDV010000799.1 GCA_937927565.1 uncultured Holophagales bacterium | reverse complement strand
CCGACCTCTATTCCCTCGGTGCCACGCTTTTCCAGCTCGTGACCGGGCAGGTCCCGTTTCCCGGCTCCTCCAGCGCCGTCATCATGTCCCGCCACCTGAACGAGCGTGCGCCCGACCCACGGACATTCACGCCCGAGCTCTCGGAGGGATTCTGCGCGGCCGTCCTCCGGCTGTTGGCCCGGGAAAGGGACCGGCGGCCGAGGAACGCCGGGGAGGCCGAACGCGAGTTCGCCGCGCTCCAGGCCGGGGACGTACCTGCTCCGGCCGCCTCCGCTACGCCCCCCTCGACGGACGCCGAGCACCCGGCCGTCTCGGCGTTCGAGACGGCCGTTTCGAACGCCCTCGCCACACCCGCCGCCTGGGACGCCGAGGTCTATCGCCGCGTCGAAGAGAAGCTGGCGGCACGGGTCGGTCCGCTGGCGCGCCTCCTCGTCCGGAAGGTGGCGAGGGAGTCCGTCGACTTCGGCGACCTCTGCCGCCGTCTCGCGGCACAGATTCCCGACGAGGCCGCCCGGCCGGCATTCCTGAAAGAGGTCCTGACGGGCCCGGCGTCCTCCCGCCCGTCCGGACCGGGGAGCGGGGCCGGCGGTGCAAGAGAAGCCGGAGGCGCCGGAGGAGCAGGGATCCCGTCGATTCCGGCGCCCGGGCCCGTCTCTCAGCCCTCCGGTAGCGGCTCGTCGTCCGGCCCGGGTCTCTTCCCGCCCGCGCTCCTCGCGGCGGCCGAGCAGAAGCTCGCGACGGAGATCGGACCCCTCGCCCGGGTCCTGGTGAAGCAGGAGGCGAAGCGCCAGCCGACGTGGAGTGCCCTGGTCGAAGCCCTCTCCACGCAGGTCCCCGACGAGGCGGGGCGACGACGCCTGCGGGACGCCCTTACGCCTCTTGGGGTTTGACGCGCCGCCCAAACAGCTCCAGACTGGCACCACATATTCCCCGGGACACCCCGGCGACGGCCCAATTCGCTGGGAGAGGGATGCGAATGCCGACGATCAGCACCAGGAAGTTCATCGCCCTCCGGAAGCTCACCCGTTCGCTGGCCGAGACGCTCCGCGGCGATCTGCGCAGCACGCTCATGACGGTCGAGCCGCTGCTCCGGCCGCGGGCGATGTTCGGCGAGCACGTTCAGGGATCCGGCAAGGAGCTCGTCAGGGGCGCCGACAAGGCGTTCAAGGACCTTCAGGCCGACTTCGTCGAGGTCGCCGGAAGCAAGCCATTCCACATCCCGAAGGAGCTGAAGTCGCCGTTCGAGGTGATGAGCGCCTCGCTCGAGATGCAACCGGTCGAGTACTCCTACACGGCGCGCGGCGACCGGGAGAGCAAGACCGTCAAGATCACCTCTCCGCTGAAGTGGGTCGTCAACTACCGCGACTACGGCCTCGAGGAGCTCAAGCGGGTCCTCGCCGACCGGAACAGGACCGAGGAGCAGCTCCGGCGGTTCGTCGTCCACTTCCTCCTCGTCGAGCACGTCTTCACGCGGCAGCCCGGCATCAAGGACATGCTCGCCTCGCTCCGCTTCCCGGTCGTCGTCGAGCGCCGCCCCGAGTTCGGCAGCCTCCCGATCACCTGCATCACGACGGCGGTCTCGACGTACCGTCCGGACGACGAGGTGATCATCGAGACGACGGAGATCTCCGGGAGCGAGGAGTTCGAGGAATTCGTGAAAGTCTCGGACATCTCGGGCCTCAAGGACGCCTTCCGCGAGAAGCTCGTCGAGCTCGTCAAGGCCCAGGATCCGGAGCTTCTCGAGGAGGGCTGACGCCGCACCGAGCCGAGCGCTCCGGCGTCCGGCCCGCGCTCAGAGCTTCCGGCGCAGCCAGAACCCGCCGCCGCGGCTCCGCTGCCACTGCGGAAGCTCCTTGAGAATGGCCCCCCGGTGGGCCGTCTCGAGGAAGCTCGCGAAGACGGCGATCTCCCAGGCCGAGTTGTTGAGCAGGAACGCCCGCCAGAGATAGGCCTCGTTCCAGGCCCGCCCCTCGCTCACCCACGCGCTCGGGTACTCGAACGGCCAGAAGACGCCGTTGGGGTGGACGTGGACTCCCCCCCTCAGCCTCGGAATCACCCGGAAGAGGAGGTGGTTCAGGTCGCTCCCGGTCCGGGACACGTGGCTCGTCTCGAGGCAGAGGACGTCTCCCCCGGAAAGGGACGTGAAGGTATCGAACGGAACCTCGTGGACCCGGGCGGGCAGGAGACGGACCTTCTCCGCCTCCTCCTTCTTCAGGAGAGGGCGGAAACGTTCCGCGTCGGGATCGACGACCGTGATCGAGATCGTCCGGCCGAACACCGCCTCGTTCAGGTCGAGGAGGACGGGGACGAACGGACCCGCGCCCGCGCAGACGACGCGCCGCGGCCGGAGCTTCCGGAGCATGGCGTGAAGGAGAGCGACGTCGCCCCAGCCGTAGGCGGGATCGTCGGGAGAGCTCCGTCGCCCGTTCCCGTCCGCCGGCAGCGGCGGCTCGGCACCCCAGCGCTTCATCTCCCGGATGATCGTCAGCTGCTCCTCGACGAGAGTGTCGACGCCGGGAAGCTCCTCGGGTGGCTTGCCGAAGAGCTCGCTCTCGCGCCTGCGCACGTCGTCCAGGTCGGGGATCGGGGAGTGCGGATGGCCGGGAGGGACCCAGAGCTTCTTCGTGGTCTCGCGCGCCTGGGCGAGGTCGTCCCGCTGCGTCGCGACCGACCGTCGAAGCTCCTCGCGTTCGGCCTCGAGAGCCAGGATGTAGCGGTGGATATCCTTGAGGACCGGGAGCTGCCGCCCCACCTTCTTCAGGAAGCGGATCAACGGGACCTCCTTGCCGAGGGCGCACAAGTCTATCCCGTCCGCGCCTATACTCGATGCCACCAATCGTCGAGGAGGTCGCCCCCGATGTCGAAGCCGTTCTCCTTCGGAGCGATCGATGTCCGTCTCGAAGCCGAGTCCGATCCTCGCCCCGCCCGGGCCGAGGACGACACCCCGTTCCGCGTCCTCCTGGCTGCCGATCTCTCCGGGCGCGCGGCGCGCGGCCTCGTCGAGACGGGTGCGGCGCTCGGCGAGCGAAAGGCGTTTCGTGTCGACCTCGACTCGCTCGACGCGACCATCGCACGGCTCGCACCCCAGGTTCGGCTCCGCGACGGCGACGTGATCCGCCTGCGCGAGCTGGACGACTTCCTGCCCGATACGCTCTTCGCCCGGATCGCCCGATTTGCCACGTTGAAGGACGCCTCCGACGCCGACGCGAAACGCCGGACGACGAGCCGCCCCGCTGCCGGGCTTCTCGACCGGATCCTCGACGGAGCGCCGCAGGAAGAAGAGCCGGCCGTCGCGGCCACGCCGGACGGCCCAACCGAGCTGATGCGGACGATCCTGGGAAGCAGCGCCTTCCGGGAGCTCGAAGCCGCCTGGCGCGGCGTCGACTTCCTCCTTCGCCGGCTCGACGTCGACGGGCCGCTCACGCTTCACCTCGTCGACCTCTCCCCGGAGGAGCTCCGCACCGACCTCCTCGCCGGAGACGACCTTTCGAAGACGGGCCTTCACCGCCTTCTCGTCGAAAAGACGGTCGGGACGCCCGGAGCCCACCCGTGGGCCGCCTTCGTCATCCTCGGCTCCTTCGGACCTTCGCCCTCGGACGCCGAGGCGCTGGGGCGCCTCGCGAAGATCGCAGCCCAGGCGGGGACCGCCGTCCTCGCCGGGGCCGAACCGGGACTCGTCGGCTGTGCGTCGCTCGCCGAGACTCCCGATCCGGACGACTGGACCGAGCCCGCGGGCCCGGGAGCCGAGGCCTGGGCCGCCCTGCGGCGCCTCCCCGAGGCGAAGCACGTCGGCCTCGCCCTGCCGCGAATCCTCCTCCGCCTTCCCTACGGCAAGGAGACGAACGCCGTCGAGGCGTTCGACTTCGAGGAGCTCTCCTCGCCCCCGTCGCACGAGGAGTACCTCTGGGGAAGCCCGGCCCTCGCGCTCGCGCTTCTTCTCGGAGAGGCGTTCCTCGAGGACGGCTGGAGCCTTCGTCCCGGGTCGGCGCAGGAGATCTCCGGACTCCCGTTCGCGCTCGTCACGCAAGACGGCGAGAAGCACGCGGTGCCATGCGCCGAGACCCTCTTCACCGTCCGGGCGGCGGAGGCCGTGACGGCGAAGAGCCTGATGCCGATCGTGACGATGAAGGGGACCGACACGGTGCGTCTCGCGATCTTCCAGTCGATCGCCGAGCCCTACGCGGCGCTGAAGGGGCTCTGGGGCTGAGGCCGCCGGGAATCCGCCAAGCACCACGGACGCAGCCGTCACCGGCAGCCTGGGCCGCGCTTGGGAACCAAGGGCGGTTCCTGCGCTTCTCCGGTCAGGGTGGGACGCGATCGTTGCCCGACTCGGACGCGCGGAGGCAGGGCCCGCTCAGCTCACACGGACAGCGGCTTGCCGGCCACCACAAGCGTGCGCGGCCGCGACGCGGACAACGGCGCTCCGTCGTAGCCACCGCAGGAGCGCAGCACCTGGAAGCCTCGCGCGAGCAAAAGATCGCGAAGCTCGGTGTAGGCGTACACGCGCACCGAGAACACGGTTTCGCGTTGCCGGCCGTCGCGCAGGTACGTTCGGCGGACGATCATGCGGCTCGACTCGACGTCGAACCGGAAGCGGTCGATCATCAGGTCGCCGTTCCCCATCTCCACCAGGCTGACCGGCGCGCTGTGCACGAAGTGCTCGCGCGTGCGCACGTCCAGCAGCAGCCGCCCGCCGGGGCGCAGCGCGGCCAGGCAGCGATCGAGGATGAGGGCGTGGTCCCCGTCGACGTGGAAGCCGAACGCGTCGAAGAGGCATATGGCGGCGTCGAACTCGGGCGGCGATGCGAAGGCGCGCATGTCGCCGCAGACGAACTCCGCGCTCAGCCCCTCGCGCGCCGCCTCCGCTTGCGCCCGCTCGATGAAACCCGGCACCAGATCGACGCCCACCGGCCGATGGCCGCGCCGTGCGAGCTCGATGCAGTGCCGGCCATGGCCGCAGCCCAGGTCGAGCACCCGGCTGTTCGGCGACAGCGCCAGCGCGCTCTCGACGAACACGCATTGGGCGGGGGTGTCTTCGTCCTGGAGCGTCTGCGCCAGGAAGTACAGGTACTCGTCGGCATCGAAGAGCGCCGCAACGTCGAAATGACCGTCCTGCAACATCACCCGACGATAGCGCGAACGGACTACGCCGCGGCCGTTGGGCTCAGGCTTGAACGTTGGGGAAGGCCCACACCCTCATGCGCCCGACTCGAGAATAATACACGGTTTCGAACCTGACCCCACGGGTACGTCCCCTGGGAGGGGTGAGAGGCACCGGCCTTCGGGGAAGGCTCGGCGTCTACGTCTACGTCTATGGCGCGAGGAGTACGACTGTGACCTTGGTCGAGGGAGGGGAGGAAGCTCCGGCCTCATCTCCGGCTTCGCTCGTCACGGGCGGGAAGGCGAACTGCGGATTCGGGGCCGGG
>CALBDV010000798.1 GCA_937927565.1 uncultured Holophagales bacterium | reverse complement strand
CTGCCGCCGGTCGCGGGCAGTGCGGTCCCGGGAACGGGCGTCATCATCGGCTACTACGATCAGGAGATGCGCGACCTCCCGACCTCCTGGACGGTCCTCGACGTCGTTCGCGATCTCGACCCGAGTCTCCTCGACGGCGAGGCCCGCGACTTTCTCGCCCTCTTCGACTTCCGGGGCGACGAGGTGGAGCAGAAGGTGGGGACCCTCTCGGGCGGCGAGAAGGGACGCCTGTCCCTCGCCCGAATCGTCTTCGGCGGAGCGAACCTCCTCCTGCTCGACGAACCGACGAACCACCTCGATCTCGACTCGCGCGAGCGGCTGGAAGAGGCGCTCCTCGAATTCGAGGGGACGATCGTCTTCGTCTCCCACGACCGCTGGTTCGTCGACCGGATCGCGACGCACGTCCTCGAGGTGCAGGGGCGCGAGGCGACGCTCCGGCCCGGGGGCTTCTCCGAGCTCGCCCGCCGCAGAGCCGCCGAAAGGGCCGTGGCGGAAGCGCCTGCCCGGCTCGTCCCGTCCGAAACCGAGTCGAAAGGCGTGCGCCGCCCGGACCGGCAGGCGGATCGGCAGCGCGCGAAGGCGCGTCGCGAGGTCGAGGCGCTCGAGGAGGAGGTTTCGCTTCTCGAGGAGCGGATCCGCGAGATCGACGCCGCGCTCGCCGATCCCTCCGCCTGGACGGACGGACCGCGCACGCGCGAGCTGACGCTCTCGCGGGACGAGGTGCGGAAAGCCCTCGACGCCCGCTGTGCGGCGTGGGAAGAGGCGGTGCGCAAGCTCGAGCAGGAGGTCCCGGCGTGACCCGGACCGCGTCCATCCTCGCCGTCGGGAGCGAGCTCCTGGGGACGACGCGCCTCGACACGAACTCCCTCTTCCTGACGGGCGAGCTGGAGGCGATCGGAATTCGCGTCGTGAGGAAGGCGTGCGTGGTCGACGGCTGGGACGACCTGCTGGCCGAGCTGGCCTTCGCGCTTTCCCGCGCCCCTCTCCTCTGCGTCACCGGCGGGCTTGGGCCGACGGAGGACGACCGGACGAAGGAAGCCGTGGCGGCGCTCCTCGGGCGAAGGCTCGTCCGCGACGAGGAGATCCTCGACCGCCTGAGGGAGCGTTTCCGCAAGCGCGGGCGCGAGATGCCCGAGGTGAATGCCAAGCAGGCCGACGTCGTCGAGGGGGCCGTCGTCCTCCCGAACCGGCGCGGGACCGCACCCGGCTACATCGTCGAAGCCGACGGGAAGACGATCGTTCTCCTCCCCGGCGTGCCGTGGGAGATGAAGGCGATCTTCGCCGAGAGCGTCCTTCCGTTCCTGACCCGCGGCGGGGCTCCTCCCGGCCTCCACCGGCGGGTCCTGAAGGTCGTCGGGCTGGGCGAGAGCGCCGTCGAGGAGCTCGTCCGGCCCGTCTACGAAGCTCACCGGGAGTGTGACGTCACGATTCTCGCCGCGGCCCCGGGCGAAGTTCAGCTCCACTTCGCTGCCAGAGGGTCGCTCGCGGAGGCTCGCAGAGCGCTCGACGTCCTGGAGGCGGACTTCCGCTCGGCGGTCGGCCCGGCCCTCTTCGGGCGGGACGACGAGACGCTCGAAGGGGTCGTCGGCGCGCTTCTGAGGAATGCCGGGCTGACGCTCGCGGTCGCGGAGTCGTGCACCGGGGGAATGGTGGCGGCGCGAATCACCGACGTCGCGGGGTCTTCCGCGTACTTTCTCGGCGGCGCCGTGGCCTACGCGAACGAGACGAAGACGAAGGTCCTCGGGATCCCGGCCAAGATTCTCGAGACGCACGGTGCCGTCTCGGAGGAAGTCGCCCGGGGAATGGCCGCGGAGGTGCGGCGTCGCCTGGGCGCCACGGCGGGGCTCGGGGTCACCGGCATCGCGGGGCCCGGAGGCGGCACACCGGACAAGCCGGTCGGCACCGTCCACCTCGCCCTCGATGCCGCCGACGGGACGCGGCGGCACGAGCGGCTCGTACTCCCGGGCGACCGCGTTATGGTGCGTCGCTGGACGACGTCCGCCGCGCTGGGGATGATCCGCGCCTGGCTGACGGAGAGGGGAGGAACGGAGTGAGGAAAATCGCGATCGTCGGGACCGGGGCCTGGGGGACGGCACTGGCGCTTCACGGGGCGAGGGCGGGCCTCGGGGTGAGTCTCCTCGGGTACCGGGCGGACATCGTCGAGGAGATCGCGCGGTCTCGCGCCCATCCATCGCTCCCGGGCGCCGAGCCGCTTCCTTCGCTCGTCGAACCGACGATGAGCCCCGAGGAGGCGTTCGACGAAGCGGAGGCGATCCTCTGGTCCGTGTCGGTCCAGTGGACCGCAAGCGAGCTGAGGCGCCTCGAGGCCTTCCTTCGTGGAAACGTGCCGGTCGTCTCGGCGTCCAAGGGTATCGAGATCGGGACTCACCGCCGGACGACCCAGATGATGCGCGACATCCTGGGGCCGGACGTACCGGTCGCGGTCCTGTCGGGGCCGACCTTTGCGGTCGAGGTCGCGCGCGGGCTCCCGGCGGCGGCGGTCGTCGCCTGCTCGGACGCCGACGTCGCACTCCGGGTGCAGAAGGGGCTCGCGTCGCCCACGTTACGGCTCTATCGCTCGACCGACGTCGTCGGCGTCGAGATCTCGGGAGCGACGAAGAACGTCGTCGCCATCGCGGCGGGGATCGTGGACGGCCTGAAGCTCGGCCAGAACACGCGGGCCGCGCTCCTCACGCGGGCCCTCGCCGAGATCCGCCGGCTCGGAACGCGCCTCGGAGGGCTGCCCGAGACGTTCTCGGGGCTCGCGGGGGTCGGTGATCTCATCCTGACCGCCACGGGCGACCTCTCGCGGAACCGTCGCGTCGGACTCGCCCTCGCTTCCGGCAGGAGCGTGGAGGACGCGCTCTCCTCGCTCGGCGGCGAGGTGGCGGAGGGGGTCTCGACCGCCGGCGCCGTCGTCGAGCTCGCACGGAGCGTCGACGTGGAGATGCCGATCTCAGAGACGGTGACGGCGATCCTGTCCGGAGCGTTCGCGCCCCGGGAGGCGGTCTCGCGCCTGATGACCCGCTCTCTGAAAGAGGAGGGGAGCTGAGCGGCCACGCCGCTGGGGGAGCGGTTCGACCCTACGCAAACCCCGACGACGACCGCCTTCCGCTGTTCGTCGTCGAGGACCCTCGCGTGAGCTATGCGCGGGTGGACCGGCCGGACGACGAACCGCCGGCCGTGAGGAGCTTCCTGGACGTCGCGGTGCTCGACATGCACCACGGATTCGCGAACCTCGGGCACGCCTCCGTCGTCGACAGGCTGATGAGGATCGGACAGGAAGAAAGGAAGCGGCTCGGGCCGGGGACGCCCGGCGTCCGTGTCGTCTCCTACGACGTGAGGCTCGGCGGCGCGGTGCCGTCCTCGGCGTCGCGTTTCGCCCTCGTCGTCGGCACGGGCGGTCCGGGGGCGCTCGACCCTCGCGAGAACGACGGCGTCTCGCCGTATGCGCAGGGGATTCGGGAAGACCCCTCGTGGGAGGCCCCGCTCTGGCGCTTTTTCGACGCCGTGCGCAGGAACCCCTCGACCGCTCTCCTCGGCATCTGCCACACCTTCGGGCTCCTCGCCCGCTGGTCCGGGTTCGGTGAGGCCGCCGCGCGCTCTCCGGAGAAGGGAAAGAGCGCAGGCGTCGTCACGAATCTCCTGACGGCCCAGGCCCGGGGTCACGCGTGGTTCCGGGGGCTCTACCACGCGAGCGCAGGAGGGCGGATCCAGGTCCTCGACAGCCGGCTCTTCGACATCCTCCCGACGGGGAAAGCGGACGTCGAGATCCTCGCGCACGAGGCGACCCCGGACGGCGACCGGGGCGAGGCGATGACGATGGCCGAGGTGGAGCGCTTCGGCGACGGGACCCCCCGGATCTGGGCAGTGAACCACCACCCGGAGATCGGCGACGCCGGCGAGCAGAAGGCGCGTCTGCTCAGGATCGCGACGTCGCGGCAGCTGAGCGAGGCGTGGCTCGAAGAACGGCTTCAGGCGCTGGAGGCGTGGAATGCCTCGGAGGCCGCCGAGCGACGGCTGCAGATCACCACTTCGTACACGTTCGAGGAGCCCGTCCGGACGATCCTGTCGAGGGCCCTCGCCCTCCGGCGCGACGCCGGGCCTTCCTGAGGGCCGGCGTCAGAGCGTGCCGTGAAGGTCGCAGTGATCCCCGTGAAGGTGGTGGAGTGCCCCGTCTACCAGGTAGTCGACGTGATCGCCGTGCGGGATGGCGGGATGCCCGCAGCCCGGGTGGTGCTTCGCCGCGCACTCGACGGGTGCGCAGGCGTTGGGCCGCCCCTTGTCCACCTCGAGGACGTGCTCGGCGTTGCCGGAGCCGCCGGGTGAGTGGAGGTGCCCGTCGTGGAGATAATCCGCGTGATCGCCATGACGAACGACCCGATGACCGCAGCCCGGCCCGTGTTCGTGGGGGTGCTCCTGCGTTTTCTCCACGGTGCGTCGTTCTCCTCGGACGGAAGCATCGTCGGATTCGGCTCCCGAGGTCAAGCAGGGGCGGAGCCGGCCTGATGGAGCGCCTGCCTGGCGGCTTCCTCGCGCCGGTCCTTCTGGTCGCTCTCCTCTCGGGATGTGCCGGCGGGGAAAGGCCCCTGGCGGACGGGCGGCCCGTGGCCGTCGCGACGATCGCACCTCTCGCAGACCTCCTTCGAAGCGTGGCCGGGCCCGGCTGGACGGTGCGGATCGTCATCCCGCCCGGAACCTCGCCCCACGTCTTCGAGCCGGAGCCTTCCGACCTCAGGAAGCTCGCCGGAGCGAGGCTCGTCGTCGTCGCGGGGGCGGGCTACGACGACTGGATGCGCAGGGTTCTCGCGGCGTGCGCCTCGAACGCGCTCGTCCACGACGCCGCGGCGTCGCTCGGGATCGGGCCGGACGCTCACGAGGAGAAGTCTGCCCACGCTCACGAAGGACACGACCACGGTCCGGCGGGCGGTGTCGACTGCGAAGAGCATCCGGAAGAGGAGGGGCACGAAGGCCACGCGCACGGCGTGCTGGGAGAAGACCCCCACTGGTGGCTCTCGCCGGTCCTTGCGGCCCGGAGCCTCGCGCCGCTCGCAGAGGCGCTCGCCGCCGTCGACCCGATCCACGCCGACGACTATCGACGTCGCGCGCGGGAGACGGCAGACGCCTACGCGGCCCTCGACCGGGAGCTGGCCGTGACGCTGGCACCGCTTCGAGGGAAGAAGTTCGTGTCGGCCCATCGGGCCTGGGTCTACTTCGCGGACCGCTACGGCCTCGTCGAGGCTGCCTCGATCGAACCCGTACCCGGGCGCGAGCCGTCTCCGCGCGAGCTGAAGGCCCTCGTCGTGGAAGGGCGGCGCGGCGAGCTCGGCCGACTCTTCACCGAGCCGCAGTTCCCTCCGGCGGCGGCGCGGGTCGTCGCGAACGAGGCGGGCCTCGCATTGACCCTCGTCGACCCGATCGGCGGCGT
>CALBDV010000797.1 GCA_937927565.1 uncultured Holophagales bacterium | reverse complement strand
GAGGGGGGGGGGCGGGAGGGTCCCCGCGGGCCGGCTTTTGGGGTGGAGGGGGGGGGGGGGGGGGGACATCGGACGTCAGGGACCGCGGGGGGAGTTTACGCGGCGATTCGCGGGCGGACGATGGTTCCGCACTCGCCTGTCGAAAGTGCTCCCCCCTGTGTGAGGTTGCGCCCGGTCCAACGCCGGACGGAGGTGTGAGCGAGGGGACGGCGACCCGGGGGGAGAAAGGTCCCGAACGGATTGGTTGCCGACCGGTTCGAGGAGAGAAGAAGAGAGTTCAGGCAGAGAGGGGCCTCTGGAGGAACGGCGCGAGAAGGCCGAGCAGAGTCGAGACGATCAACATGGCAAGGCCGGAGAGCGAGGAAGAGTACCAGTCGTAGACGGTGAAGGGCGACTGCGGAAGAGCAAAGGCCCAGGCCGCGAAGGCAACGGTCGCTGCGAACATCTCCCACACGGGCCAGTATCTGAAGTGCAGGGGAAGGTCCTTCTTGAGGGCCTTCACCTTGGCGCCGTAGACGAGCCAGACGACGACGGGTGTCGCGACGAGAAAGGACAAGAACGCGACCCAGTCAGTCGTCGTGACGGCTTGGCTTTGCCGGATCGCCGCGAGAACGGCGACGTACAACGTGAGAACCTCGGTAGGAATGTACCCAAAGAGCACGTGCATGGCCGTATCCGCCGAGCCGTGAGCCGCCCCTTCGGGCGGGCCCGGCTGGGAGGAGGCCGGAGCTGCGGTCGGTGGCGTGAGAGCAGCCCTGGCGATCTGATCCAGACTCCGCGGGAAGTCGTTCACAGGGAGAGTGTCGGGCCGGCGTGCCGCCGCGGCATTCGCCATGGAGTTGATGCTCACGGTTTGCTCCTCTCGTAAAGTTCGGTCACGCCTCGCGGGCGAGCCGAACGTTGCCCTCATAACCTGTTTCACGGCGCACGCGCGACGGGCGTGGCGCCGTCACGGCGAGACCCAGTGGCGCTTCAGCCAGTCGACGGTCCCGGCGAGAGAGACGCCCGACGCGAACTCGACGAGGTACGGGATCCGCTTCACGTCGTCCAGCGGGACGTTGACGTCGCTCGGGAACGTCGGGGCCAGGCGGTGGTACCTCTCGCCGAGGAGCTGACGGCACTGGAAGTCCGCGATACCGGCCGAGCCGTCGAGCATCACGTCGATGATCGGCCGCACCCATTGCGCGAGTCCCCAGTCGTGCGTCGCGCCCCCGACGTACTTGAGATTCGTCCCGGTCCCGAGAGAGAGAAGGCGGACCTCGGCCATCGGGGGCGTCGGCGAGTACCGCGCGTCCTGGGTCTGCGCGAGGGCGCACATCGAGGGATTCCCGGCGTAGACGCCGCCGTCGATGAAGCCGTCGACGGATGGGAAGTACGTCGGCGCGGCGCTCGTGTAGAGGCCGACCTTCCAGGCGGCCAGCTTCCCGTCGGAGCCCTTTCCCGGGAAGTTGTGGAAGAGCTTCGGTTTCCAGGTGCGGCCCCGGGGGTCCTCGTTGTCGAGGTCGAACGAGGGGATGAGGACCTTCCGTCCGAGCGCGGCGAGCGTCGTGCTTCCGAAGAGGCGCTGCAGCTCACGGCGCAACGGAGCGGTCCGGTAGTCCGCGCCGCGCAGCTTCCCGAGGTCCACGAGGTCGTCGAGCCAGGAGTCGTCGAAGATCACCTCGCCCTTCGAGACGTAGAGGTCCCGGATCTCGGCGAGGCTTCGACCGTGGGCGATTCCGAGCGCGAGCAGGCCGCCGGTGGAGGTCCCGGCGAGGAGGTCGACGTCGTCGAGAAGACCCTCGAGCCCCGGCGTCGCCACGAGCCGTTCCAGGAGCACGGCCGTCACGAGACCCCGGATGCCACCTCCGTCGAGGGAGAGGACGCGATAGGAAGACATCGGCTTTCTCCTTTCGTTCATTGGCTCGGCGGCATGTCGCGACGCTGCCGAGGTGGGTGAGCCCGCTCCAGCCGGCCGGAGATCTCGTCGACGAGCTTGCCAATCGGTCCGGCGGGGACGCGGTCCTGCGAAAGGCGCGCAAGGAGGCCCCTCGCACGGTCGAGCCGTCGGAAGACGCCGTCGTCGAGATCCGGAGCCATGCCAAGGAGGAGCTCGTCGTCGGACTCGCGGACGAGGGTGCGGGCCGTCTCGAGGCACGCGCGATCCGCCTGGACTCCTGCCGGGAACCCAAATGCCCGCCGAGCGAGCGTGAGGAGCAGGACGTGGCTTGCCCAGATCAGGAGACCCGTCGCGACTCCGTTGGAGCCGAGCTGGAAGGAGGGGTTGAACCGCCACGCCATCCGGTCACGGAGGATGGACGTCGTCAGCACGCCGTCCTCGATCTCTCGAGAGCCGCCCAGGGCGTCGACGACTCCCTCGGTCGTGAGGAAGACGGCGGACGCAGGAACGACGCACTGGAGGAGGGCGTTGGCGCTGACACGCTCCTGCAACGGATGGAGCTCGACGGAGAGCGGGCCGCCGCGCCGGGACCCGCGGCCCACCTCGCGTTCCACCCAGCGCCGCGCGACGGCAATGGCCTTCGATTGGATCTCCTCGGAGGTCCTGCCGGAGTGGAGGAGGTCCAGATCCCCGAGTGCGGAGAAGATGCTGCGAAGAGTCGCGGAGGAGCCGCCAGGTACGGCGAGCGCCACAGCGGCGGTCGAGCCGGTGATTGCGAACTCCGCGTCGCCGTCGATGTCGTCGAGCTCCCGGAGGATGCCATCCAGGAAGGTGCTCCGCGGGGCTCGTACGTCGCGGCCCAGGACGGCGACCGCGGTAGGAGGCGCCGAAGGGACGCCCGCCGGTCGAGCCGTCTCGGCGAGCGTCAGGACGGACGCCGTCTTGGCGAGGGAACCGGCGAACGCGACGCTCGGCGGGTTGAAGTCGTTGCTCGACTCGTCCCGGTCGGGCCACTCGGGTAGCCGGGCGACGTGCCCCGCGAAGGCCCCGGCGAGGAAGGCGCAGGCGTGGCTCGTTCCGCTCGTGTGGGGCAGGTCGCGCTCGTCGACGCCGACGCACGGCTTGATGTCGTAGACGGCAGGGAGGTCGGCGCAAGGCGCGACCGCCCAGTCGCCGCCGGACCGAGCGGAGACGACCGTGGCCGCGACGACCTCCGGCCGCAGCGCGGGGTATGCCATCCGGCATCGGCGCCGCGCCGAGGCCGAGTTCCCGGCCGGCGCGAAGACGGCGGGACGAACGCCGCGCGGGAGCTCGGCTGAGGAGACCCTACCGCCGGACCCGAACGCCCGGCGGTAGGTCGTCGCCCGAAGGCGGGCCGACTCGGCCTCGAGGGTCCTGGTTGCGATCCGGAGCGCCGCCTCGAAGAAGGGAAGGGAATAGCTGACGATCTGGAGCAGGGGGGACTGGTGACCCACCCCTCCCGTCACCCCGCCGCCCAGGACGGCGCAGCCGAAATCCACCGAGAGGTTGACGCTGAGGACGTCCCGGTGGATCTCACCTACCGTGAGAAGGAGCTCCGAGTACCGATGGAGGGTTGCGAAGGTCGAATCCGCGGTCTCGAGAGTCAATCCGATGACGGTGCACTCGGGTGCGGGTCGCGCGGGGCTTGTCGCGATGCTCTTCCGCGAGCGATACCCGGCCAGGACCGACTCCATGACCCGGACGCAGTGACCGGGCTCGACGTCGACGACGACGACCGTCGGCGTGCCGTGCCGGTCGGGCCGGAGCTCGGCCTCCAGGCGCGGCTCGTCGAGCGCGCCGATGGCACCGTCGGGTCCGCTCCCGCCGACGAGCCAACGCCGGACCGGCGGGGCCGGAGGAGGCTCCGGCGCGACGTCCTGTCCGGCACCGACGAGGTTCTGCCCGGCCGCGACGACGTCCTTCCTCCGGGCGAGCGTCGACAGCAGCATCGCCTCCTCTCCTGGGAGAGTGACGTGGAGCTCGAGCGTGAGATCGCCCTCGGCCGTGCGGAATCCCTTCGACTCGGAGATCCTCCCGAGAGCCCCCCCGTAGCCTCCCGCGATCGGTCCGCCCTCGCCCCGCCGGAGGGCGACGACCTCCCGCGGAATCAGGCGTGGCGTTGCGGCGAGCCCTGCTTCTTCCATACGGCCCGTGCCCGGATCGTGGCCTCGGCTTTACCCCCGACGAGGAGGATCCGTAGGACGCCGCCGGCGTCCGCCGTCACCTTGAAGCTCAGCTCGAGCTCGACCTCGTCGAGGGCGATGGCCCCGGAGGGGCGTTCCGGAACGTCCGGCGCGAAGCCCGAGATGAGCGACGTGACCGTGGTCTGTATCTGGGTGATCTGGAACTGGCTGAGCCGGCCCGCCCCCTCGGAATCCGCCGCGATTCCGATCGGGGGCTCCAGCCATATCTCGATGCCTGGTTCGGTCAAGATCGGGCCTCCTTTCTCGAGCCGCTGGGAAGAAGACTTGCTGCGTCGCCCGCGGGTGCGATAGGTGCGAAGGAAGAACGTCGCGACCAGGGTCACTCGACCGGCCGGAAGACGAGGCCGATGTGGGCTCCGAGACTCTTGTCGACCTCGCCGACGTATTCCGGTCTGTTCGCGTAGACGAGGCCCACGGGAAGCTGAAGCGTGTCAGACAGCCGAACGGTGATCGTTCCCGTGGCCACGAATCGATCGTTCCGGGCCGGGTCCTTGCGGACGTCCTCGTAGCCCGCGCCGAGATCGAGGCGCATTGGGGTTCGCGCCCCCTCGCCGAGGAGGTTCCGGCTGTACTTCGCCTGGATGCGCAGGGAGTAGGCCCGCTCCTTGTCCAGCTCGATTCCGTAGGCGGGCTGCGAAACGGAGTAGGCCGGCTGATCGGAATAGTCCACGCTCAGGGCGGCGCGGTCCGCGTTCTTCAGCTGGGCGGAGGCTTCGCTGTCGATCCAGGCCGAGAACGCATCGAGGCAGCCCGCGATACCGGAGCCACATTCGTCACTGTAGCGCTTTCGAAAGCGGGTAAGGTTGGTGAAGCCGTATTCCCAGGTGAGCTTCGCCGTGAGGCCCTCTCGACCGACAAGGGGATCGCGCCAGACGTAGCCGACGGTCGCGTAGAGCTGGGATTCGTTCGCGAGCAGGTCTCCCAGGCGGTCGGTTCTCTTCTCGCGTTGAACTCGTTGCCACGTTTCCAGGACGGTGGTTTCGCGCGGTCGGATCTCGCGTATGAGCGGGTCGAGCCTCGCCCGGTCGGCCGGCAAGAGTTTGCCGTAGACCAGTTCCGGACCGTCTCCTTCAATCGCATCGAGCACGGTCGTGATTTCTGTCGCTGTGGCCTGGACTCTGTTCTCGCTCTCGATGACTCCTTCGGCCGCCCCGGCGATGAGCTGACCGGCGAACCGGCGAACCACTGGTTTGCCGCCGAACTCGACAAGGAGGTCGATGCTGGTGTCGTCGAAGTCTCCGAGCCCATCCTGCAACGAGGATCGCGCATCTGCGCGCTGGGTCTCGGGGGCAGTGTTGATGACTTCTTCGCTGACGACTGGCTCCCGAACGACGGCTTGAAGACGGGCTTGAGATCCAGGCGGTGCCGGGAGCCGCAGCTCGAGTGAGATCGCCTTGGAATCCTGGCTCACGTCCAGGAAATCGAAAGCGCCTGTAAGAAGACTGGCGAAGTTCGTGAGTGTGCTGCTGAATGCCTTTCCCTGCGTCGGACCGGTACTCGCGGTTTCGTCGGTCTTGTTCGCCTGCTGGGTGGCGGCAGCTATGCTCGCGTCCCTCACGGCTGACCATTTCCGTGTTCGTTGGATCGCCTCGTCTCGGATGCCCGCGACGCAATCCGCCACCGTCTGCTTGGGATCACAGAGGTCTTCTCCGTGAAGCAGTCCGGGATGGGAGAGGACGAGGACCGACGCCACGACGAGAACCCGGACCCGGCTAGCGGACGGACACGGTGACGATGGCGACGTCATCGGGTGTCCCTTTCGTGAGAGTTGTCGCGTAGGTGTTGCTACGAATCACGTTGCCCACGGAGTCGACGACCGTCTCGTCGAGGGTCATCGTCAGCGGGGGTTTCGTCCCGCCCAGCTCGAACCAGACGTGGACATCGGTCGTGTCCGCGCCGGCCAGCGGCAAGCGATGGCCCTTGCGAAGTCTGGCGTCATCGACCGTAGCCTTCCTGCTCGAGTCGACGACGAGAGCGGTCGCGAGCCCGCCGACGCCGGAGAGCTTGAGGATGAGCGCGCTTCCAGCTGGGGTCTTGCGCCACCAAATCACCCGGGAATCGGTTTTC
>CALBDV010000796.1 GCA_937927565.1 uncultured Holophagales bacterium | reverse complement strand
CCCCGGCTCGAGAACGAGGCGATGCCGTCGGAGGAGTCGGTGGCTCCCACGCTGAAGGAGGCGTCGTAGATCCCGGGGGGATCGTTCACGGACGAGCAGCTCGAACCGGCGTTCCCGGCGGAGACGACGACGACGATTCCCGCTGCACGCGCATTCTCCACGACGGTCTTGAGGACGAGGACGTCCGTGCAGCCTTCGCTCACGGGGCATCCCCACGAGTTGTTGATGACGTGGGGGGCCTTTGCCGGGTCGGGGTTCAGCCCGGCGAGGTTCGTCGGGGCGACGAACCACTGGAAGCACTCGGAGTACGTCGCCGGCGTGCCGTTCCCCTGGTCCATGTTCCGGCAGCCGATCCACTTCGCCTGGGGCGCCATGCCGGTCTGGTTCGTGCCCCCGTCGTCGCCCACCATCGTTCCCATCGTGTGGGTGCCGTGCTCGTCGTCGTCGCAGGGAACCGGGGAGTTGGCGCCGCAGGCGCCGCCGCCCGAGTGAATCGCGTCGTGCCAGCTGTAGTTGTGGTCGGCGGTCGACCCGTTCCAGCCGCGGTACTTTGCCTTCAGGGCCGGGTGGTCCCAGTCATACCCGGTGTCCTGCCCCGCGATGACGACCCCGCTCCCCTTGAAGCCGAGAGCCCAGGCGGACGGGGCTCCCGTCTTCGTGATTCCCCACTCGATCGCCGACGGGGCCTCGGAATCGCGTTGCGGGTCGGGAGGCAGCTTCTTCAGCGCGACGGTCGGGTTCGCGGAGACCCGCAGGACCTCGGGGCGCTCGGCCATGAGACGAACGACCTCGAGGTCGCCGCGGACCCAGATCATGTTCGCGATCCAGTACGGCCGAAACTCCGCGCCCAGGCTCTTCAGCTCGTCCAGGACGGGAGCCTGCGTCCGGGCCGCGGTTTCGCGCAGGGCGCTCGTGACGAGCTCGCCCTTCTCCTCCTTGGTCGCGGCGTTGGCGGCCGCCTGGAGAGACGCCTGCTCGCGAAGGAAGACCAGGAACTCCGTGCTTCCGTTCTCGCCGGCGGTGGACAGCACCCAGGGGTCCACCCTGTCCATCCAGTCCGGGCTCTGGGCCTCGCCTGGCCGGGCCCAGCCCGAGATGAGGAGACCCGTCACGAAAAGAACGACCGCCCACGACTTTGGTCTGCCCACTTGCACTCCTCCAGCCTGGCGCACGGCCCGCCGAGCCGCAGGAGTATAGCTTTCGGGCCCGCGGGCGGGCCGTTCCGAAAGCCGCTTCGGCCGAGGGTTCTCAGCCTGTCGTCACAGGCACTTGCTGAGCTGTGGAGTGACCCCCTGGGTCGCAGTCAGCCGGATTTCCTGCGAGACGGCCAGCATGACGAACCGGATCGTGAGGGTCATCTGGCCCTTCTCGACCAGGCCGCTGTAGAGCACCCTGTGGGCGAAGAAGCCACCCTCGGGAATCGGCCCCCCCTCGAAGGAGTAGGTCCCCTCCGCGCTGAAACGGCCCTGCGCGTCGAGGTAGACCGGTCCCGCGATCTTCCCGTGAGAGCAGTCGGTCTCGATGGCGACCCCGCTCTCGTCCACCCACATCCGAACGCCCGTCTCCCCCCAGGCTCCCTCGGGCAGAGCCGCCGGGGCTCCCGTGAAAGCGATCGGAACGAAGCTGCCGTCGCCCGTCCCCTCTCCGGGAGCCGAGCCGTCGTTCACGACACCGTAGGCCCACCAGGGCCCGCTTCCTCCGACGCGCACGATCCGGACGTCGCCGTACGCGGCCCCGGACCTCGAAAAGAACCCGTCGGGTTGCGCCCACTGCCCGGGCGCGAGGGTCACGGTGAGAGGCGCTCCCGCCGGACGCCCGCTGGCGCCATCGAAGACCTGGAGCTGCAGGGTGATCGTCTCGCCGGTCGCCGCGTTCGCATTCAGGACGGCGACGTTGGACCGGGTCTGGGCGTTCGCTCTCAGTCCCCAGAGGAACCCCTGGCCGGCATCCGCGGACGCGGGCGAGAACGCCGGAGCGAAGACGCCGAAGCGGCCTCTCTCCTGACGCGTGAGGACCCGAACGCCCGCGAACGTCCCCCGGACCTTCTCCTCGTCGGCCTGTACGCGAAGGGTCCCGGCGGAGGTGGTGCCCCCGCCGGCCGATGCTCCGCTCCGGAACAGGTCGAAGACGTCGGGCACGATGACCTGGCGGCGGGCAGGGAGGGAGAGGGTCGCAGAGAGAGGCAGCCCGGAACGGGTCACCGAGTCGAGGTACTGGAGGGTGAACGTCGCGTCCACGTCTCCCGCGTTCGCCAGGGTGAGCTCGCTGCGATACGCCGAAGAGTCGACCATCACGGGGATCATCCAGGAGGTCCGGGTCTCGTCCTCGGCCACCGCGGAGATGAAGGAACCGTCGTTGGTGTCGTTGTCGTTGACGACGCCGTAGGCCCCGTAGACGCCGGTCTTCGAGACCCTCTCGATCCGGACGAATCCCTGGTCGATGGGCAGGGTCCGTCCGGCCGGGAACGTGAACTGCTTCCAGCCGTATCCCGAGAGGTCTTCCTTCTCGGAGAGGACGACCCGGGCTTCGCTCGTGCCGGAGTGGAGCGTGACGCTCACCGAGACCGGCTCGGCCCCCGGGTTGTAGAGGGCGACGTTGGTCCGGTCCTGGGCGCTCTGGTGGAAGCCGAAGACGATGGCGCGCCCCGTGAACCCCTCATCGGCGGGAACGGCGGCGAACGAGACCCCCGCCATGCCGGCCGTGTAGGGTGGCCGCGTCGGCGCGGTGATCCTCGCCATCACTCCGATGGGAGTCTCCCCCGGGCTCAGGTTGCATATCCGCAGCGTCCCCGCCTGGGGGGCTTCCGGCGTGGATTCCTGGATTCCGATCCCGAGCCCCCGGAGGAACTCGACGGCGTCCAGGACGAGGACCTGCTCCCCGCCCGGAATGCTGAAGCGACCCTCCCCGGCCCCTTCGACGCGCCCCAGGGAGGCCGTGTAGAGCACGGCGATCTCCTGCAGGTCCCGGTTCGGGTTGGTGAAGGAGACTTCCGTCCGGTAGCGGGTGCCCGAAGCCTCGACGTCGATGACGACGGGAAGGAACTGGCAGGGGTTCCCCGTCCCGGCTTCCGCCGGGCGAGCGCCCGCAACGGCTACGAGCCCGAGCGCCAGAAAAGCCGCAATCGTTCGCATACGAGCCCTCCTTCCGTTTCGGGAACGGGCTACCGCTCCCTCTGACGAGGAAGTGACCCCACGGTCAGAAACCTTTCTCCAGACGCGGCTGACGCGCTAATACAGTTTGAGATCGAACGTCGAAGTCAGGAACACGGCCATCTCGGCCCGGGTCACAGGGCTGTCCGGGCAGTAATTGCCTGCGCCGCAGCCGCCGGTAATGCCTTCGGATGCAAGGGCTTCGATGTAGGCCCCGGCCCAGTGGCCGGCGGGGACGTCGCTGAAGACCGTTCCGGTCGGAGCGGGCGGCACCCACCCCGGGCCGTGCTCGGCGACGAGCAGGAAGACGGCCATCTCCGCCCGGGTGATCGGGGCGTCCGGGCAGTAGTTGCCCCCGCCGCATCCCGCGGTGACCCCCTCAGCCGCGAGCGCCTCGATGAAATCCCCCGCCCAGTGATCGACGGGGACGTCCGTAAAGACGCTCCCGGTCGAAGCCGGGGGGACGTACGCCGGGCCATGCTCCGCCATCAGCAGGAGGACGGCCATTTCCGCACGCGAAAGCGGCTGCGCCGGGCAGTAGGCGGCCACGCCGCACCCCGAAGTGACGCCGTTGTGGAAGATGGTCTCGACGAACCGGTAGGCCCAGTGCTCGGGGGGCACGTCGGTGAAGCTCCGTCCGACGTGGACGGTCCACGTCTTCGTGCCGCCGGTGCTGAGGGTCTCGACGAAAGTGATATCCCAGTGCGCTGCCGGACGGACCGCGGGATCGCTGACGCCGACACCGTACGCATCAGCGGAGGCCGCGCCGTCCGCCCCGGCGGCGATCGTTCCGTACCCGGCCGCGGCGTCGAGGAGCGAGAGGGTCGCGCCGGCGGGCCCCGTCAGGGCGCTCGCCGTCCCGGTCGCCGCGATGGCGGCAGCCGAGGCGTTGTGCCACGTGGGGGAAACCCGCACCTGCTCGCCCGGCTCGAGGACGCCGTTGGCGTTCGAGGTACCGGCGCCGAAGGACTCCGCGTCCGTCGTCAGGGCTCCCGGCTCGAGCCCGGCGATCCCCGCCGTGCACACGCTCGGGGTCTGGACGTCCGTGACCACGAGATCGTCGATCCACCAGAACTCGCCGGTCCCCTTGCCATCTGTGGAGATCCGGAACCGCAACCGCACCGTCTGCCCCGCGTACGCGCCGAGGCTCACCGTGAACGGGGTCCACGTCAGGTTCAGGTCCGTGAAGTACTTCTTTCCCGCCGGGAGGCTGCAGGCATCTCCCGTTCCGGGGGACGTCTTCGGGTAGGCCATCTCGAGCCGCGTCCAGGTCGTCCCGCCGTCGGTGCTGATCTCGACCTGCCCCTTGTCCCCGTATGCGGGATCGAGGAACCACTTCGACCAGAACGTGAGCTGCGCGCTGCTGCCGAGGAGGAAGGACGGCGAGGTGAGCGACCCGCAGGTGTTGTTGGCGGGGACGGTCTTGTAGGTCTTCGCGCCGGTGTGCCCGCCGGTCGGGTCGACGGTCCAGGGCGTTCCCGCGACCATCGCGGCGCTGCCGGTATCCCCCGCGTCGTCGCTCCACGTGGCCGACGCGATGGGCCCGGTGGGAGCGGCCGAACGGACGACGGTGTTCTGGTCCTCGGAGCCGTTGCTCGTATCGACCGACCGGACGATGTAGTACGCGGTGGTCGCCGGCGGCAGGCCGTTCGCGTCGGCGAAGGAGAGGCCGGTGACTCCCGTGGCGATCCGGTTGGAGGGTCCCGGGACGAAGGTCGGGCTGGTTCCCCGGTAGACGTTGTAGGAGACCGGCCCCGCGCACAGGGGTGTGGCGGCGTTCCAGGCGACGTTGAGGGTGCAGACCGGCACCGCCCCGTTCCCGGCGCTCGTGGCACCTGCGAACTCCGGGTACTCCTGGCAGGTCCCCGTGGTGGAAGCCGTCACACAGGTGCTCTCGGCCGTGATGCACTCGCCACGCTTCGCCCGTACGCGGTAGGCATAGGTCACGCCGCCGGAGACATTCGTATCGATGAAGTGGGTCGAGGTCGTCGTGGCGACGACGGAGAAGGTCCCGTCGCAGCCCCCGCGTCCCCGCAGGATCTCGTAGGTGATCGCGGCCCCGCCGTTCGCCCAGCTCACCGTGATCTGGTTGGTTCCCGAGCCCGCCGCGGAGACGCCCGTCGGGACGGGCGGGAAGGCGCCGCCGCCGCAGAGAGGCACTCCGAGGTGGGCCGCCGTGGCGATGAAGGCCTTCACGGACCCGTGGAAGAACGCGGGGGCTCCGCAGTTGGCCAGCGTGTCGTTGATCGTGTGGTAGTAGGGGTAGCTCCCGTTCTGCCCGCACGACCCCTCGTTGTCGGTGATCGCGCAGATCGCCGACCAGCCGTGATCCCAGAACGGGGCGTGGTCGCTGTAGACCATCGACGGACAGGAGAAGGATTTGACCACGCAGCCCGTGCCGTAGGCCGTCGCGGCCTGCTGCATCAGCGTGCCGAGCCACGCGGAGGCGGCGTTCGTGTTGACGTCGAGGTCCTCTCCCGTGGCCGGCAGGCCGTCTCCCTGCCAGCCGGTCATGTCGGCATCGAGGACCGCGATGATCTGCTCCCCGGCGGCCGCGGCCTGGGCCGCGTAGTACTCCGAGCCGTAGAGCCCCTGCTCCTCGCCCGTGACCGCGATGAACTTGACGGTGTTCTCGAACGTGTACCCGGCCATCGCCTGGGCCGCCGAGGTGACCGTCGCCGCGCCGCTGGCGTTGTCGTCGGCCCCGGGAGCGGCGCCGCTGGAGGGTACGTCGTCGATGTGGCCGATGACGATGATGACCTTCTCGGGGTGCGTGTACCCCGTGATCGTGCCGATCACGTTCGGCGCGTGCCCCGACGTGTGGTTCTGCCGGACCGGGCTCAGCCCCAGCGCCTGGAACCTGTTGAAGACGAGGTCGGTCGCCGTCACGCAGCCCGCAGACCTCGAGTAGCGGGTCGTCGCCGCGTTCACGATCTCTTCCCAGTTCGCCTGGATCGTCGCGGGGGCGAGGTTGTCGACGATGAGCTGCACCACGGGATGGGCGTCGAGCAGGGGCATCTCGCCGCGCTGCCAGGAGGCATACGGCTCGGGGAGGGCCTCGCTGGACCGGAGCGGCCGCATCGGCAGCTTCCGGAGGAACCACTCGCTCGACTCCTCGCATGGCCCGCTCAGCTCGCCCGCCGTGCGCAGGAGCGCCCAGTCGCTCTCGACGAGGACGAGCTCCCCGCAGGCGGCGAGCTTCTCCGCCGTGGCCCCGGCACGGAGACGGACTGCGTAGTAGGAAAAGCCCGACGTGTCCGGGTCCACGACGACGCTCGTCCGGCCGTACGTCTGGGCCTGCTGGCGGATCGCCGGCGCGTCGCCGAGCGCGAGGAAGAGGTCCTCGCGTTCCATGACGAGCGGGACACCTGCCGCGATGAGGGCCTCGCGGTCCTCGGAACCTCTCCGGTCGACGCGCACGAGGGCCGGTCCGGCGGCCTGCGCGAGAGTGCTCAGAAAGAGTGTGGTCGAAACGAGGAAGCCGGCCAGCCGGGTCCGATTCATCAGACCTCCGAATCAGGGGCAACGACTCGTGCGTCGAAGAATTCGCTCGAGCAGGGCATGATACCGCCGGAAGAACGCTCCCGCGGTACGAGGACGCGAACGTCCGCGGCCCGACGTCCGCATGAGGACTACCGGAGGTCCCTATCTCCCGGTCAGTCCTTCCCGTGCTCCGCCGCGCGCGCCGGGCCGGGCGTCTTCCGGACTCCGAGAGACGAGATCAGCTCCTCGAACACCGCCGCGCGCGCGTCCCACGAGTTCCGCCGGGCGAAGTCGCGTCGCCGTTCCACGATTCCCGGATCGTCTTCCCGAATCGCCGCTTCGATCTGGCGCTCGAACCCGATCGAGTCGCTCCCGAAACGAATGAGGTCGCCGAAGGGCTCGAGCTCCGGAAGGGGGACCGAGACGAGCGGCCGCCCCGTCGCCATGATCTCGTACGCCTTCACGGGGTTCGCGGCCTCCGTGAGCGACGACCGCCGGAACGGGAGAAGGAAGACGTCGAACGGCTCGATCCGATCGAGAAGCTGCCCGTAGGGCACGAGCCCGGGGAAGGAGACGTTCGGGAGCGACGGGAGGCGCGTCAGGTCGGCGAGGTAGGTCGGGCCGATCAGGACGAAGTCCCAGTCCGGCCGCCTTTCCGCGACGTCGGCGACGAGGTCCGAGTCGAACCAGTCCGCGATGCAGCCGTAGTAGCCCACCGTGGGACGTCCCCTTCGCGAACGCGGCGCGATCGAGGAGAAGTACTCCACGTCGCAACCGTTCGGCACGAGCTCCACCGGCCTGTTCGCCGAGCGGAGCCTTCTCTCGAGCAGGCGCGAGGTGGCCACGACGGCGTCGGCGTCCTCCAGGATTCCCCGTTCCACGCCCTCCACCGGCCGGGCGTTGGTCTGGAAGCCCGCGTGGTCGTCCATGCAGTCGTACAGGACTCCCCAGCCGAAGGCGCGCCGGGCCCTCTCGGCGAGCGGCCACCAGAACGGCTGGTGAACGAGGGACACGGCCGACGCGATCCCCTCGCGCTCGCGAAGCGAGGAGAGCGACGCGAAGAGCGGGTCGGTGTCGCCCGTCGTCAGCTCCTCGGAGAAGGGGTGCCTCGCGCTGCCACGCAGCCGGAGCGCGTAGATGCGGGACCGGAGCCGGTGGAGGTCGGGCGCGCCCGGGGTGGGCTCGAAGAACTGGCTGACGTAGTAGACGCGATGCCCCCGGTCGGCGAGCCTGGAAAGAAGCTGCTGGGGCCGCTGGAACAGGAACTCCCACTCCACGATCGAGAAGCAGACGATGTCGGGCAGGCCCGGACCGGCCGGGTCCCGCAGGGTCCCGAACGTCCGCGGCGGCATCTCGACCGGAACGGGCATCGGGGGAGCCGGTGACTCCACGAAGACGAGATCCGCCGGGACGGGAGCTGCCGGTTCGCGAACGACGTCCGGCTCCCGGGCGGGCTCCTCTTCGGCCTCGGTCGGGGGCTTGTTCGGGAGAAGTCCGAGCCGCCCGAGGAGCCGCCAGTAGAGAGTCCCGAGCCGCCACAGCCTCGTCGAATAGAGCTCCTCCAGCTTTCTCCGTGCGTCGTCCCTCTGAAGGCGCGTTGCCGAGAGCTCGGCCTGGTGAGCCTCCAGCCCGGCCTGCAGCGACGCCGCGACCCGACGCAGCTCCTCCATCCCGGCCCGAAGGGACGCCATCTCCCGGCGCAGCTCCTCCTTCGCGACGTGCGAGGCAGCGACCGTGCCGCACGCTTCCCGGAGCCGCTCGGTCGAAAGCCGGAACGCCGATGCGAGGGCCTCGTACTCTTCCGAGGCGCGGCGCAGCTCGAGCGAGGTCCGGAGGAGGTCGGACTCGAGGGCGGCCTTCGTCCGCGCGAGTTCAGCGAGCACTTTCTCCTTCACGTCCGATCGCACCTCACGTGGCCCGGGCCTCCGCTCCCGCCGCGAGCTCGAGGCTGGACCGCGCGTCCCATTCGGCCGAGAGCACGTCCACGATCCGGCGCGCGGCGAATCCGTCGCCGAAGGGATTCGGGCCGGAGCACCGCGCCCGCCAGGCGTCCTCGTCGTCGAGGAGGCGGCGCGCCTCGACGAGGATCCGATCCGGGTCGGTGCCAACCAGGACCCCCCACCCCGACTCGAGGACCTCCGGACGTTCGGTCGTCTCGCGGGCGATCAGGACCGGGACCCCGAGGGTCGGGGCCTCCTCCTGGACGCCACCCGAGTCCGAGATCACGAAACGCGATCGCGAGAAGACCTCGAGAAACTCTGGGTAGTCGAGCGGAGAACGCAGCTCGACGTTCGGCAGGTCTTCCAGCATCCGGCGGGCCGGTCCGGAGACATTCGGGTTCGGGTGAACGGGAAAGACGATCCGCACGCGGTCGCCCTTCTCGATCGCGAGGCGACGGATCGCCCCGAGCGCTCTCTCGAGCGGCGGACCGAAACTCTCGCGGCGATGGAGAGTGACGAGAACCGTCGCGCAGCCGGGATCCGGTTCCGGGCGCTTCCGGTTCCCGAGGATTCGAGCGACGGCATCGACGATCGTGTTTCCGACGACGAAGATGCGGCCCGGCGCGAATCCCTCTCTCAGGAGGTTCTCGCGCGCGCCGGAGGTCGGCGCGAAGTGGATCGAGGCCGCGACCGAAACGCCACGTCGATTGAACTCCTCCGGAAACGGGGCATCGACCCTTCCGCTCCTCAGGCCCGCCTCCACGTGGGCGACCGGGATTCCAGCGTAGAACGAAGCCCAGGCCGCGGCCAGGGCCGTGGTCGTGTCTCCCTGTACGACGACGAACGCCGGTGCGAGGTCCACGAGCGGCCGCTCGATCCGGTCCAGCACACGGGCCGCGACCATCGTTGGGGACTGCCCGTCCGTCATCACGTCGAGGTCGAGGTCCGGCTCGAGGCCGAACGGCACGAACGCCTGGCGGAGCATCTCCCGGTGCTGGGACGTGGCGAGGATCACCGGCCTGAGATTCCGCGACTCCCGAAGGGACTCGATCACCGGCGCGAGCTTGATCGCCTCCGGGCGCGTTCCGACGACGATCAGGACGCTGGCGCGCGAATCGGCCACGGGCTGCGACTTTAGCAGGCTCGCGCGGCGCGAATCCTCCCAACCACGGGAAGGCTCTCTGTGGATTGCAGGCTCATGCGCGAGACCCGTATGTCTCCAGGAAACTCTCTATGGCATCGACGGCCTTCGCCGGAGAGAACCGCTCGAGGACGGCCTGGCGCGCGGCGTGCCCGAGGCGGGTTCGCAGGTCCTCGTTCGCGAGGGCCTCGTGGATCAGGCCTGCCGCGTGATCGCTGTCGTCTTCTTCGTACAGGAGGCCCGATTCGCCGTGCGTGACGTACTCGGTGAAGGGCCCGCTCTTCGGGACCACGACGACGCAGCCTCGCGCCATGGCCTCGACCACGGCCATCCCGAAAGACTCGGCCTTCGACGTACACACGACCACGCCCCCCGAAGCCCGGATGGCATCGAGGAACACGGGAACCCTCTCGTGCGGCACCCCCCGGAACCATCGGAGAAAGGGGAGAAGCTCCTGCTCCCCGGCCTGCCCGAAGAGACGGGCCGCGATGGACCCCTCGCCGGGCTCCGCGACGATCCAGAGCTCGAAGTCCCGACGCCGCCTCAGTAGACCCTGGCCGATGTCGAGAAAGCCGCTCCAGTTCTTGTGGCTGTCGAGGCGGCCGATCCAGGAGACGAGCGGCTTGCCGGGGCGGGGCTGGAAATCCCCGGGCTCCCCCAGGAAGCTCCAGTGAACGGGATTCGGTAGGACGTGGATCGGGGCCTCGAACGGCAGGATGCTGCGTACGAGCTCGGCCTGGTGTTCCGATGGGACGGCCAGGGCGTCCACGTCGCCCACGTGGAGCCTCTCGAGGTAGCCGAGGGCCTTCGGGTACGACGTATGACACTCCACGGCGAGCGGCGGCCGTGCAGCCTCTGACGCCAGGATCTCGAAGACCTCCTCGGAATCGAGAGTCGAGATCAGGTTCCAGTCCCGAAGCCCCCACGACGCCCGAAATGCCTCTGCGTCCCCGACGAAGACGGCGTCGCCGAGATCCTCGAACAGCGGACGGCCTCCGAGATCCAGGAAGAACCAGGCCCTCGCATCGTGCCCGCGTCGGCGCAGTCCCTGGATGCGCGTCTTCAGAACGGTCTCGCACCCGCCGAACGTCAGGTACTTGTAGACGAAGAGGACCTTCATCGCGAGCTCCCGAAAAGGGCCGACTGGAGCTCTACCTTCTCGTTCAGGGGACCTTCCAGCTCCTGGAGAATCCGCAACGTGCGGGTCTTCCACGTGCAGCTCCCGGAAAACTCGACCCTCTCCTCCCGGCCCCGCTCCTTCGCCCGCGCCCCCTCTTCGATGAACGTCAGGAACTCCCCGAGATCCGCGGCCCTTCTCACGAGATGCTCCGCGCCCGGCGGAGGGAATACTCCGGTCGTGACGACCGGAAGTCCCATCGCGAGGTACTCGTACGTCTTGATGGGGTCGGCCCCGGCCGCCAGTCGCTCGGCCCTGAAGGGAACGACGGCCACGTCCCAGTTCCTGGCGAAGCCCGCGAGCTGGCGCTGGGGCTTCTTTCCCAGAAGGATGAGATTGGAGGGAAGCTCTAGACCTTCGGGGCCCCCGCCATAGCCGATGAGATGGAACCTCCAGTCGGGACGGCTGCGCGCCGCGCCGGCGACGAGGTCCCAGTCGAACCAGGCCCCGGCCAGGTACCCGAAATACCCGACGGTGATCGCACCCTTCTCGAGCGGACGCTCCTCGTCCACGTCGGCGATGGCCGGTGAGACCCCGTTCGGGACGACCACGGGAGCCTCGCAGCCCAGGGCCCTCAGATGGCAGGCGAGGGGCTCGTTGACGGCGAAGACGGCATCCGCCGTCCCCAGGAGGTGCCTCTCGAACGCTTCGTCGTACCAGACGGCCTGGCCGACGCGGGAGAACTCCATCCAGTCGTCCATGACGTCGTACGCGACGGTGAAGCCTCTCGCCCTCGCCATCGCGATCGGCTCGAAGAACCCGGCGTGGGGAAAGCAGAGCAGAAAGTGCCGGCGGCGGAAGGGCGAGTCTCGAAAGACGAGCGGGAAGCGCTCGAGCACGAGGTCGACCGGGATCTGGACGATGCCGCGGTCGAGGTGGTCCTGCGGGCGCCACTCCTCCCGGGTCCAGCGCCAGTAGACGAAGACCACCACGTACCCCTGTGCGGCCAGCTGGAGTGCGAGCTGAGTCGGCCGCTGGCCTTCGTCGACGTCGAGGAAGGTCCCGGAAGTGAGGACGACGAGTCCTTTCTTCTCACCCGGCCTTTCGCCCAGCAACGCGTCGAAGTCGAGAAACGGGTCGCCCGGTCCGGGCGCCGGGCAGGCGGGTTCGACCGGAGGTGGCGCACCGGGAGTCGGAGAGTCCAGTGGCGCGTCCTGCCGTTCCCGGGGCGTCGGTCCGGCCTCCTCCCGTCGCCCGTGGATGAGGCGCCGGAGCGGACCCAGCGGACCTCCGTGCGGCAGGAGCCGATTCGCCAGCGACCAGTACTTCAGGACGAGGCGGACGCCCCGCGACCCCTTCAGGGTACCCAGCTCCCGTTCGAGAGCGGTGCGATCGCCGAGGAGGGCCTCCCGCTGCGAGCCGAGGTCCAGGCACCTGGCTTCGAGCTCCCGTTTCGCCGCCTGCAGGAGCTGGTTCTCGCTCCGGGCTTTCGAGAGCTCGTCGAGAAGCCCGCGAGCCCGTTCCTCCTCCGCCGTGCCACGTGCGACACCGCCCGCCAGGAGCGCCAGCGCGTGCTCGAGGTTTCCGGATTCCCGGCACCGGAGGCGCTCGAGAGCCGCGAGCAGCCGCGGGCGCAGCGCCGGGCCTTCCGCCAGGGTCCTCTCGAGGGCGAGGTTGAGGGCCCTCTCGTCCAGTCCGTCAAGGGAGAGGACCGGGATGTCAGGGCCGAACTCACGCGCCGCCGCGCGGACCTTCGGGTCGTAGTCGAGGGCGATGACGGGTGTTCCCGTCAGGACGGACAGGTAGAGGCCGTGGAGCCTCGTGGCGATCGTCAGGCCGCACTGGCCGAGACACGCGGCCACGTCTTCCGCGGAATGCCACCCGTCGAGGATTGCGACAGGAACCTGCGACGCGCATTTCGCCGCCAGGTCCCGGCAGGTCCGGGTATCCCCCCCCTGTCCCTGATCGAAGGGGATGAACAGGACGGAGGCTCCGACCCGGAGGCCAAACTCCGTCATCGCCGCGCAGAGTGGACCGACCCAGGAGGCGTCGCCGTTCGGAGGGACGCGGGGAACGACCGCGACGACGGGTCCGCGGGACGGGTCGAGCCCCGTGCCGCGGAGGAGGTCCCGCCCCCGCTCGGCGGAGGCGGGCCGTATCGAGACCACGGGATCCGCCGTCGTCAGGATGGGACGCCCCGTGACGCCGCACTCCCGAAGCAGATCGGCCGAGGCGGCGTCGCGGACCGTGATCACGTCGACTCCTGAGAGAACCAGGCCCACGAGTCGCCGGTTCTCGGGCACGCTCAGCGGCCCGACCCCCTGGCCGTAGGCCATGCACGGCCGGCCCCAGGCGGCGGCCAGAAGGGGGATCCTGAGGTAGGCGGGAACGCCCCCCAGGGGGTCCAGAAAGAGATTCTCCACCGGGACGTGCCAGTGATCCTGCAGGAGCCCGCCTCCGCCCCAGACGACGAGATCGCTCTGCGCGATGGCGAGAGACAACGCCCTCACGTCCTTGAAGGGAACGGTCTCGACGTCACCGTGGAGGCGTTGCGTGAGGGCCGGGTCCAGCGTGACGACCACCGGCTCGACCTGACCCCCGAGCGCCTCGCGGAACCGGCCGAGCTCGGTGGAGAGGAGGGCCTCGTCTCCGAGGTTCCCTCCGCCGAAGTAGCCGGAGAACAGGATCCTGCGAGGTCTCGCGGGCGCGGAGGGATCTCTATCTGCATCCATGGCGTTCGACTCGAGGACGGGAGGTCACCGGACGGCGAAGATATACGATCCCTCGCCGAAGCAACATGAAGGTGACCCTGCGCCCCCTGGCGGAAGACGACCTCGGAACGCTCGCGGCGTGGCGTAACGATCCCCGCGTCCACCCCTTCTTCTTCTTCGACGGCCGGATCGACCCGGAGAAGCAGGGCGCCTGGCTCGCCTCCGTCCAGAGGGACGGAACGCGACGCTTCTTCGCCGTCGAGACCGACGGGGACTTCGCGGGGACGCTGTCCCTCGACCGCATCGACCCGCGTCACCGGTCGGGAGAGCTGGGCAACGTGCTCGTCGACCCGGATCGTCGCGGAAGCGGCATCGGCCGCCGGGCCGTCGAGGCGCTTCTCGCCCTGGCCTTCGACTCCGCCGGCCTCGAACGCGTGGAGCTGCGCGTCTTCGCCGACAACGACCCTGCGATCCGGCTGTACGAGGCCTGCGGTTTCAGCCGGGAGGGGATCGAGCGAGGGGCGGTCGTGCGCGACGGCCGGCGTCGCGACGTCCTGCGGATGGCGATCCTGAGAGGGGACCGGTGAGCGG
This sequence comes from uncultured Holophagales bacterium, assembly GCA_937927565.1. Lineage (GTDB taxonomy): Bacteria > Acidobacteriota > Thermoanaerobaculia > UBA5066 > UBA5066 > UBA5066. Next base: position 8,416 of record CALBDV010000796.1, on the reverse strand, counting down.
CTCCCCCGCCGCACCGGACGCCCGCGGGCCGATGAAGACTCTTCTCTTCGGGAACGTCACCCAGCCGCCGTACCAGAACAACCTCCTCCCGGCCGTCCGGGCGCTCGAGCGAAGCGGACCGACGAAGGTCATCGAACCCCGTTTCATCGAGGGCTTCGTGCCCACCGGCGCGGCCCGTCCGGCGCTGATCCCCGGGACTGCGGTCGAAGAGGCCCTCGCCTCTTTTCAGCCGGACCTCGTCGTCTGCCTGGCGGGAGGGCTCTACCTGGCGAGAGAGTCGCGGCGGCTCTTTCCGGGCGGGACGGTCTTCGCGGGGCTCGCCCTCTCCGATCCCCTCGGGCTCGACGCGTCCCTCGACATCGCACCGGAGTTCGACCTCTACTACACGCAGGACCCGCAGACCCTCCCTTCCTACGCCGCACGCGGCATCGCGGCCCGGCGCTGCGATCCCGCGACGGACCCCGAGCTCTACCGCCCCCTCGGCCTGGCGCCGGAGGACGACATCCTCTTCCTCGGGAAGTGGACGCCGCACCGGGACGAGGTCGTCCGGCTCCTCTCGCAGCGCTTCCGCGTGGCCGTGCACGCGTACGCGGGAGATTCGCGCTGGACGATCCCGGCCCGGCCGCCCCTCGAGAACCCGCCCGCGCTCTGTGCGGGGATCAACCGGGCGCGCCTGATGCTGGAGTTCACCGTGCTCGACGACGCCGAGGGACGCTTCCGGGGAACCTCCCGCATGACCAACCGCCCTCAGTTCGCCGCGGCCTGCGGCGTGCCCACCCTGATCGACCCGTTCGAGCATCTCCCCGACTTCTTCGTGCCCGGCATCGAGATCGAGGTCTACCGCTCCGTCGAGGAGCTCGTGGCGAGCGCCGCGGCGCTTCTCGCCGACGAACCGCGTCGCCTCGAGATGGGCCTTCGCGCGAGAGAGAGAGTCCTCGGCGGGCAGACGTGGGACCACCGGGTCGCTATGCTGAGGCGGGACGTCGGGGAGTTCCGCCTCACGACGACGCTGGAGCATCCTTGAGCGAAAAGCCGATCCACCTCTTCGTCCCCACCTTCCGCGTGGACGAGACGCTCGCGGCGATCCGCGAATGTCTCGAGTGCGGCTGGACGGGGCTGGGCTTCAGGACCCTCGACTTCGAGGCGGCCTGGCGCGACTACACCGGCCTGCCGCACGCGCACTTCCTCACCTCGGCGACGGCGGGGCTCCACCTGGCGTGGCGCCTCCTGGCGGAGGCGGACGGGTGGAAGCCCGGCGACGAAGTGATCACCACGCCCCTGACCTTCGTGTCGACCAACCACGTGCTGCTCCACGAGGGCCTCGTGCCCGTCTTCGCGGACGTCGACGAGACGCTCTGTCTCGACCCGGCCTCGGTGGCGGAGCGGATCGGCCCGCGCACGCGGGCCGTCTGCTTCGTCGGCCTGGGCGGAAACCCTGGACGCTACCGCGAGATCCGCGACCTGTGCCGCGAGCGCGGCCTGCGGCTGGTGCTGGATGCCGCCCACATGGCCGGAACCTGGCAGGACGGGGTCCATGCCGGCGGAGACGCGGACGTCTCCGTCTTCTCGTTCCAGGCGGTGAAGAACCTTCCGAGCGCCGATGCCGGAATGATCTGCTTCGCAGACGAGCGCCTCGACGCCGAGGCTCGCAAGTGGTCCTGGCTCGGCATCAACAAGGACACCTACTCCCGCACGCACGGGGAGGGTGTGTACAAGTGGCACTACGACGTCGAGCACGTCGGCTTCAAGTACCACGGCAACTCGATCATGGCGGCCATCGCGCTCGTCGCGCTGCGCTACCTCGAGGAAGACAACGCCCGGCGCCGCGAGCTCGCCGACCGCTACGACCGTCTGTTGGCGGGTCATCCGCGGATCGACCGGGTGCCGATGGCCCCCGGCTGTGTCCCTTCACGGCATCTCTACCAGGTGCTCGTCGATTCGCGCGACGAGGTCATCGTGGAGCTCAACCGGCGGGGTGTCTATCCCGGAGTCCACTACCGCGACAACACCCTCTACCGCATGTACCGGCACGGCGAGGGCACCTGCCCGCGCGCGCGCCGGGCGAGCGAGCGGATCGTCTCCCTGCCGCTGCACCTGCGCCTCGACGAGGCGGACGTCGACCGGGTCGCCGCGGCGCTCGTAGAGGCCGTGACCCTTCGCGCACCGGGCTGAGTGTCGGACGCCGAACGGCCGGACCCCCGGACGCTGCGGATCGCGGACCTGCTCGGGGAGGTTCGCGTCGTCCGCCCGGAGCGCGCTCCCGCGCGCCCCCGGGCTTCGGTCGTCGTCGACGGCGGCGGCGGGCCGGTCGCAGAGCTCGAGAAGACGCTCGGGGATCTCCTTGGACAGACGTCCACCGATCTCGAGATCGTTGTCGTCGACGACGGCCCCTGCGAGGAGCTGTCGCGGTTGCTCGAGAATCTTCTGGTCCGGGACGACCGGCTGGTCCGGATCCATCACGACCGCACCCTCGGGCTCCCGGCAGTGCGCTTCAACCTGGGCATCGAGGCGGCACGCGGGCGGTGGATCGCATTCCTCTCCCCCGGCGCGCGCTGGGAGCCGACGACGCTCGACTCGCTCCTCGCCGCGGGAGAACGCGCCGGAGGCCCGTGTCTCGTCGTGGCCCGGACGCTCGGCGGCGGAGGCGAGCCCGGACCGACGGGGTCGCCACCCCTTCCGGTCAGCACGCTCACGCTCACGTTCCGCAACCCGGTCGGGCGGACCGGCGCGCTCGTCGAGCGGTCCCTTCTCGAACGGCACGGTGTCTTCGACGGCCACATTTCCCTCGCGCGGCTCTTCGACTGGGACCTCTGGCTGCGGCTGGCGCAGCGGGCGCCGCTGGCCGTCCTCGAGGAGTGCGTCGGCCGCGAGCCGCAGGACGCGGCGGCCGGCGACGACCCGGCCCGGCGGACGCCGGCGGCTCGCTTCGGCTTCCGCGTCGTCACCGCGATCCCTCGCGATCACGAGCTGACGCTGCAGCGCTGGCGCGACCGGCGCCCGCTCGCGACGGAGTTCGACGGGTATCCGCTCCCCGCCGGGTATCGCCGCGAGCTCGAGGGCACGATCGACGAATGGCTGCGGCAGCATGGCCACGGGGACCCGCGTCCGGACCTTCGGACTCCCGCGCGCGGGGAACACCGGACCAGGCCGCAGGGCACGACGACGCTTCTGCTGGCGGGCGACAGCTACCACCCGGCGCTGGACCTCTGCTTCCCCCCGCATCCCTCGACCTCGCCGGAGAGCCCGGCCCTCCTCCCCTGCTACGAGCCCGTCGTTCAGGTCACCGGCGAGAGCGTGCGGTGGTCGGACGGCGTGGTCCTGGTGCGAACCGTCACAGAGCCTGGCTTCCGGCTGCTGGAGAGCGCGCAGGCGGAGGGCCGGCCGGTCGCCTACTACCTCGACGACGACCTCCTGAACCTGCACCTTCTGGGCCCTCCGTGGGACCGCATGGGACCGGGGACGGAGCGCGATGGGGAGATCCGGCGCCAGATTGCCGCTGCCGACGCCGTGTGGTCGACGAGCCCGAGGATTACGGAAGTCGTCGCGCCGCTGAATCCCCGGGTGATCCCGCACGGGGTTGCGGTCGAAGAGTCGGCTCTCCCGGTGGCCCTGCGTCCGAGGGCGCGGCGAGGAGTCCTGCGCCTCGGAGCTTTCGGCTCCGGCTACCAGAGTCTCGAGTTCTCCGTGATCTGGCCGGCGTTGCAGGAGCTGGCCAGACGACTCGGTCGCACGTTCGAGCTCGAGCTCTGGGGCATCGACGTCGCGGCCCTGCCGCCTCTGGAGATTCCGGTGACCGCGCGTCCCTACCGCTTCGGATACCGCGGATTCCTCGAGGCCCTCGCTGCCGCGGAGTTCGATGTCCTGCTCTGTCCCCTGCTCGACGAGCCCGCTCCGCGGCGCGCCAAGGGGCCCAGCAAGTACTTCCACGCCGCCGTCGCCGGCGCGCTCGGAATCTTCTCGGACGTGGCTCCCTTCGAGGAGCTTCCGGCCGGCCGGACCTGCCTGAAGGCCGCCAACTCGCCGGAAGCCTGGCTCGCCGCGATGGCCGAGGCCTGCGAAATGCCCGAGGAGCGCTTCGACGGGATGCGCGCGGCGATGCTCGACGACGTGAGGCTGAGGTACTCCGTGTCGGCCCGGGCGGACCTGCACCACGCCGCGTGGCTGGCGACTGACTTCCACGCCCGGACCCAACGGCGTCGAGGCGCCGACGGGCGCCCGGTAATCGCCTACTACGGCTGCGGCGAGAGCGAGGGAGACGAGGTCCTGTTGGATGCGGCCACTGTCGCCGAGGAGTACGGCATCCGCTCACTGGTGGTCGGCGAGGAGAGGAGCGGGCTGCCGTCCCGGGCCGCGCGGTTCGGGTTTCCCCGCTGGCTCAGGGACGGGGAAGGCATGCTGAGTCTCGAGACGCTCCTGTCGTCGGAGCCGGTCAGCCTCGTCCACGCGACACGCCCGATCGAGGGGCTGGAGTCGGTCTGCCGGCGGTTCGCGGTCCCGCTCGTGGTGGGAGTCGGGACCGAGGCGCGCCTCTCATTCCCGGCGCACGGCGCCCGGGCGCTGTTCCGGCGTTACGTCGGAGCGCTCGCCGCAACCGCAGAGCCGGAGCGCGGGGACGGCGATGTCGCCGGTCGCGGCTCTGCCGAGGTACCGGGTCCAACGGTGGATCGGCCGGTCACGACGGCGACCGCGCCGGGAAGCGACCCGGCCGAAACGCTGCGCGACCGGGTTCGCCACCAGCTTCATCTCGCCGGCCTCCTGAAGCCGCTGGTGAAGGCCAGGTGGGCCCTGCGGCGAAAGCGCGTGCTCGTCCTGTTCGACACGGACGTGGTCTCCATCGAGCTCTATTTCCGGTCGGTTCGCAGCGCCCTCGAGCAGGCGACCGGCCGGGAATGGGTCCTACGCAATGCCGCGGAGGTCGGCCCGTACGATCTCCACACGGCGTGTGCGGTCTTCTTCCCGCGGGCGCTCTCCCGCCGCTGCGTCGACCTCATGGCTGCGGCTCGAAGAGCCGGGTGCCTGACGGTCTACGACACCGACGACAACCTGCTCCTCATCGACCAGCCGATCAGCGACCCCGGCAACCCCTGGCGGAGGGTGTTCGGCGAGGCCAGGGCCGAGATCGAGGCGCTCGTCCGGGGGGCCGACCTCGTCAAGGTCTACTCGCGGACCGCCATACCGATCTTCGAGCGGCTGAACCCGCGCGTCGTATGCGTGAGGCCTCCCCGGCCTCCGGTCGAGCCGCGACCCGCACCGGTGACGGTCGGCGCCCCGGCGCGGATCGGGTTCTTCGGCAGCGCCTACAAGGACGACGAGTTCCCGGCCGTGGCGACCGCCGTCGGGCAGCTGGCGCGTTCCGGCAGCGGGCTGAGCTTCGAGGTCGTCGGCTTCGTGCCGCAACCCCTCGCCCTGCTGCGGGGACTGCGCTGGTTTCCCTGGCGATCCCGCTATCCCGACTTCCGCCGCTTCCTGGCCACCCGCGGCTGGGCTGCCGGACTGGCTCCCCTGCGCGATCTCGAGTTCAACCGCTGCAAGACGGCTGCGAAGTACCTCGAGTACTCGTCGCTCGGGATCGCCGGCGTCTACTCCGACGTGCCGACCTATCGCGAGGCCGTGAGCCACGGCGTCAACGGGCTGCTGGTCGACCACGACCAGCCGGCCGCGTGGAAAGAGGCCATCGAGCGGCTCGTGCGCGAACCCGGGCTCAGGCACGGGATCGTCGAGAGGGCGCGCGAGGACCTTCTCGCCAACTACTCGCCGGAGCGGTACGCGGCGAGCGTGGCGGAGTTGCTGCGCCGGGCCTGACCGGCTACGGCCCGGTGGGCGGAACCCCGGCGCGGAACAGAACCTCTCGCATCAGCAACGGAGCCAGCCGCCGCCGGACCTCGACGACGCGGGTCGTGGGGTCGGGCGGGGCCTCGAGAGTGGCCTCGTAGATCCGGGCGATCGCCGCGGCCGTGCTCCGCGTATCGAAGGACGCCGCGCGGCGCGCAGCCGCCTCGCCGATCTGGCAGGCGCGCTCCCGGTCACCGAGCAGGCTGTCGAGCGCCCGGGCCAGGGCGGGAGGATCGGCCGGCGGCACCAGCAGCCCGGAGACTCCGTCCTCGAGCACCTCTTCGGGGCCTCCGCAGCGCGTGGCGACGACGGGGCGGGCGGCGGCGGCGGCCTCCAGGACGCCGAGCCCGAACCCCTCCGAGAGAGACGGCTGCACCACCACCTCGGCAGCTCGAAGGAGCGACATGGGATCGGAGAGACCTCCGGGGAGCGAGACGCGACCGGCGAGGCCGTGTCGCGCGATCGCCTCGACGATGGCCCGAACGTACTCCTCGTCGTTGTGGCCGCCGGCGAGGACCAGGCAGAGGTCGGGATAACGCCCAGCCAGCGAGGCGAAGGCGTCGACGAGGTCCAGCTGGCCCTTCCGCCGTTGCAGCCCTCCCAGCGAGGCGACGATCCTCACGCCCGGGTCGAGCCCGAGGCGCTGCAGCAGCGCGTCGCGCGGGACCGAGGACGAGGCGAGGAACCCCGCGAGGTCGAAGCCGTCGTAGACCACGTGGCGCGGCGCGAGCCGGCAGTAGGCGTCGGTCTGCTCCCGGACGGTTCGTGACACGCAGATCACGCCGTCGGCGAGCAGGTCGACGACGCCGAAGATGAACTCGAGGTCGGAGAAGTACGACGGCGGGAAGCCGGTGTCGAACAGGCCCCGGCTGTGCCAGAGATGGGGGATCCCGAGACGCGCAGCGGCCAGGGCGCCCTCGAGCGTCACCACCGTGTTCGTGTGCACGAGCGCGATCCGCTCGGAGCGCAGCCACTCCGCGAGCCGATCGGTCCGCTCGTCGAGCCCGGCGAGCTGGCCGGTGAACGTGGAAGACGGCCAGTGTGTCGCCGGCACCCACCAGGCCGTGGGCAGGAGCACCGACTCGACGCCGCGCGCGGCGAGGTTCTCCCGCAGCGGCCCGTCCGAGGGCAGAACGACGATCGCGCGGAAGATCTCCGGGTCGAGCCCCTCGACGAGCCGCGCGATTGCCAGCTCGCTGCCTGCCATCGCCGAGTGCGAGACGATCGCGACGCGGGCCGGAGCTCCCCTGTCCGCGTGCCGCCGCGGAAGGCTCGGGCCGGTGCCGTTCATGCGCGTGCCCCTCTCGCGGAATTCGTACGCGAGAGCAGCCGGGCGAAGGCGGGGAGCGTCCGGGCGAGCGAGTACTCCGTTTCCACCACCCCCCGGGCCGATCGGACGATCCGTTCCCTCAGGCCGGGGTCGACGAGGAGGCGGTCGATCTCCCGCCGCCAGGCATCGACGCTGTTGTCGGCGAGGAGACCGTCGATCTCGTGTCGCACCAGCCCCGCGTACGGGGGGAGCGCGGAGTAGACGCCGGGGAGACGGGCGGCGGCCGCGTCGAGGAACTTGCGAGGGCACTTCGACGCCGAGAACCGGGTTGCGTCCAGCGGCGCCACCAGGACGGTCGGACGCAGGGCCGCGAGTCGTGCCGCGTATTCCGTCACGCTCGCCCGGAATGGCTCGAAACGCAGGCGGCCCGGCGGGAGGGAGGCGAGCTCGGGCGGGACCTCGTGCGCCATCACCAGGATCTGCAGCCCCGGCCTCTCTTCGGCCAGCCGGGCCATCGCCACGAAGGCGCTGGGCTCGAATCGCGGGGAGCCGGTGAAGCCGACAGAGAGCCCGAGCTCGGGTGCGAGCGACGGGTCCCTGTCGTACGGTCGCAGGTCGACCGGGACCGGAAGGACCTCGACCGCGCGGGCGTGCGGGCGGATGTCCTCGGCCAGGACCCGGTTGAACGTCAGCGTCGCGTCGGCGTCGCGCATGCACGAGAGGAAGCTCTCGTAGTCGGGTCGCCCGGGAAGGAAGAGCCCGGCATAGCGGGGGTACTCCTTTCCCGCGGCGATCCAGTTGTCGTCGATCATCACGACCGTCGGAAGCCCCGCTGCCCGGCGCTGCGCCGCGATCCCGGGCGCCGACGGGAAGCGCGGGCGGCAGAGGATGACGAACTCGTCCGACGAGGAGCCGGGAGGCGGATCGTCGTAGCTCGCACAGTGCCAGCCGCCGGGTCGCCGGGCGTAGAGGCCGTCCAGGAGCGGCCGCAGACCGACCTCGACGTGGTGGGCGTCCCCGGGAGCATGGACGACCGTCACCTCGCCGGGGAGCCCGCGATCCTCGAGCGCCGGCAGAACGAACGAACGGTCCATGTCGAGGTCTCGCCGAATCCTACCTCGTCCCGATCCGTGGCGGCGCTCCCGGGCCGCTTCCCCCGCGGGCGTCCGCCGGACCGTAGAGATCCGTCCCGGGCGTTGAAAAAGGGCCGGGCGCTTGCGCGCCCGGCCCTTGGGTGAGGTCGATGACCGGGGGGGTCGCCCCCCCCGGCCGGTTGGAGGTTACGGTGCGAGCGGGTGGGTGTAGGTGGGAAGC
>CALBDV010000795.1 GCA_937927565.1 uncultured Holophagales bacterium | reverse complement strand
GCGGGTCGTAGTTCTTGTAGACCCGGTGCCCGAAGCCCATCAGCTTCTTCTCGCCGTGGCCCTCCTTGACGTCCTTCACGAAGGCCGGGACGTTGTTGATCGCCCCGATCTCGCGGAGCATCGTGAGGACCGCCTCGTTCGCGCCGCCGTGGAGCGGCCCGTAGAGAGCCGCGATCGCGCCCGAGAGGCTCGAGTAGGGATCGGTCTGAGCGGAGCTGATGGCCCGCATCGCGTTCGTCGAGCAGTTCTGCTCGTGGTCCGCGTGGAGGATGAAGAGGACGTCGAGCGCCCGCTCGAGGATCGGGTTCACCTTGTACTTCGGCTCGGACATCTTCCGGAGCATCGAGAGGAAGTTTCCGACGTACGACAGCTCGTTGTCGGGGTAGACGTACGGGAAGCCGATCGTGTGCCGGTAGGCGAACGCCGCCATCGTCGGCATCTTCGCGAGGAGGCGGATCGTGTGGTGCGCGCGCTGGCGCTCGTCGTTCACGAGCTTGGAGGAGGGGTAGAAGGCCGAGAGCGCGCCGACGGTCGACTGGAGCATTCCCATCGGGTGCGCGTCGTGCCGGAAGCCCTCCATGAACTTCTTGATGTTCTCGTGGAGGTAGGTGTGATGCGTCAGGTGGCGCGTGAACTCGGCGAGCTCCTTCTCGGTCGGAAGCTCGCCGTTCCAGAGGAGCCAGGCCACCTCGAGGAAGGTCGACTTCTCGGCAAGCTGCTCGATCGGGTAGCCGCGGTACTCGAGGATCCCCTTGTCGCCGTCGATGTACGTGATCTTCGACTTGCACGACGCCGTGTTCAGGAACGCGGGGTCGTACGTCATCATGCCGAAGTCCTCCGGGTTCACCTTGATCTTCCGGAGGTCCATCGCCTTGATCGTGTCGTTCTCGATCGGAACGACGTACTCCTTGCCGGTGCGGTTGTCCCGGATCGTAAGGGTGTTCTCGCTCATCCTCATTCCCCTTCCTCGGCGCGCGCTGGACTGGACTGCGAATTCTAGCCCTACGAGGGCCTGTATCGGGCTCTCGTGCGGGGCCGGCGCGTCGTTTCGGCGGGGACGGGCCACGGCGGGGGGCTTGCATAGAATCGAAGGCGGGCCCTCTGCCCCCAACGGAGACGCTGAATGAACCTCCGACGCTTCCTCGCCGAAGCCGGAACCCTCGTCGGCCTCGCGGTCGTCTGTGCTCTCGTGTCGAACGCCCTCGCCGGGAAGGAGCGCCGGCTGGCTCTCCCCGGGAACTACCCGAACGCGACCACGGTCACCGCCAGACCGGAGTCGCGCCCCCTGGCCGCGTTCGAGGCGGTCTCCCCCGCGGTTGCGCCGGGCGTCGCCGAATCCGCGTCTCCTGGTCCCTCGGGGGCAGACCCTTCGCCGGAGGCCCCGATTGCCTCCCTGCCCGCGGCTTCGACGACCCGGCAGCCCGCTCCAGGGGAGAAAGCGCCCGCCGGACCGTCGAACGTCGCTCCGTCTGGCGGGCAGACGGCTTCGTTGGCCGATCTGCTCGGCCGATTCCCGGTCCATGGCCAGCCGTTCGTCGAGATCACGGGGGAAGCGGCGGTGTGGCTGCATGCAAACGGCGCCCTCTTCCTCGACGCGCGCCGCTCGAAGGAGTTCGTCCAGGGGCACGTCAGCGAAGCCCGATCGTTTCCGGTCTGGGAGGCGGAAGTGGTGAAGGAGCGGGTCGAGGGCCTCGTCGCCGAAGGGCGTGACCTCTCCCTTCCTGTCGTCCTCTACTGCTCGGGCGGCGACTGCGAGGACTCCCACATGCTCGCCCAGACCCTCTTCGGGGCCGGCTTCGAGAACCTCCTCGTCTACCGGGACGGGTTTCCCGACTGGGTCAAGCGGGGCGGCGCCGTTCGCACCGGGGGCCCGGCGTGACGATCCGGGAGGCCCTGACGCATCCCTGGCTCACGGTAAGGACCCAGATCGCGCTGGGCATCTTCTTCATCGTCGCGGCCCTGCCCAAGATCGCGGACCCGCCCTCCTTCGCCCACATGGTCTACAACTACCGGCTCCTTCCCGGGCCGCTCGTGAATCTGGCGACGCTGACGATGCCGTGGGCCGAGCTGCTGATGGGGGTCGCGCTCATCTGCGGCATCTGGCGGAGGACCGCGGCCTCGCTCGTCGGCGCTCTCCTCGTCGTCTTCATCGTGGCGATTTCCATCAATCTCCTCCGGGGCAACGCCATCGACTGCGGCTGCTTCGACGTGGCCGATGCCGGGAAGAGCGTGGCCGAGAAGTTCCACGACATGTGGATGGTGATCCTCCGCGACGTCGGAATGCTCCTCCTCGTCGCCCAGGGGCTCCTCGGAGCAGACCGCGCGGAGGGAAACGAGGCGGCCTAGAACCCCTCTGCCGCCGGACGGAGATCCCGGCTATGATTCCGGTCTGAGCAACCTCGGGAGAACGTCGCAGCCGTGCCGACCAATCGTGATCTCGCCCTCCTGAAGGCGTTCGAATCCGTCCTCTCCGAGGGGCGGTTCCTCGACGAGTCGATCGGGACCGTCCTGGATACGGCCCTGCGCTTCTTCGACGCCGTCGCGGTCGCGCTCCAGCCTGCCGGCGGCGCCCCGTCGATCAGCCGGGCCGGTGCCTCGATCGTCGCGACGGCCGCCGAGCAGAAGCTCGCACGCGTCCTCGAGGCGCTCCTGACGGACGGGCGCGAGAAGCGTGTCGTCGAGTCGGGGCTCATCTTCGTCTGTGCTCCGGTGAAGGTGGGCGATCACGTCAGCGGTTCCTTCGGCGTCTCACTTCCCCTGTCGTCGGGCAAGGGTGTCGACGTCGACGAGGGAATCCGCTCCTTCGCTCAGATCTTCGGACGGATCCTGGAACGCGAGCGAAGCGTCGCCACGCTCGTGAAGCGAAGAGAGGAGGCCGTCGCCCTCTTCGAGCTCGCCTCCGGGGCCCTGCACACGCTGAACGCGGACGAGGTCGTCCGCCTGACGGCGGCTTCGCTCCAGCGTCAGCTCGAGTTCGACCAGGTGCAGGCCTTCCGGTACCACCCCGAGCAGAGAGAGATAGAACACATCCTCGGGCAGGGAACCTCTCCGGGCTCCGCCGGCGGGTTCGTACCCGGGCAGCGCCGGTCGATCGACGACGACGGCATCCTCGTCCGGTCGCTCGCGGCTCACGGCCCCGCCTTCGACGACGACGACGCCGACGCCGACGACAGCAAGGGCCCCCGCCGCCGTCGCCGCCTCGCCATCCCCCTCGAGCAGGGAGACACGGTGTTCGGCTTCCTGACGATGTCGCGACGGGGGGTCTTCGTCCTCACCCCGCAGGAGATGCGGCTCGTCCAGGAGCTCGCCCGCCTCGCCGCTGGAGCGCTCGAGAAGGCGCGGCTCGTCGAGGCCGAGCGGCGCAATGCCGAGCGGGTGGCGTTCGTCAATCGCGTTCACGCCGCCCTTGGCGGTCTGACGGAGCTGGAAGCCATCCTCGACCGGACCGCCGAGGAGATCGGTTCCCACTTCGACCTCGAACTCTGCGCCGTGCAGCTTCACCCGCTCGACCAGCTCCCGGGCCCTTCGGCGTTCTACTGGAAAGGGGGTGGGCGCCCGACCGGCCGCAACCGCGACGAAATTCCGCCCGCGCTCTTCGAGCTCCTCTCCGCCGAGGGGTCCTACACCCTCCTGCCCGATGTCGCCGCCGGAGATCACGGCCTCGATCTCGTCCCGGCACCCGAGGCGGCGAAGGACCTCCCGCGACCGCTGAGCCTCGTCGCCGTTCCGCTTGCGTCCCGCGGCGAGATCGTAGGCGTTCTCGTCGGACTCGGCGCCGGCCGACCATGGGCCTTCGGCCCGCCCATGCTCCGCTCGTTTCAGGCGCTCGCGGTCGAGGTCTCCCTCGCGGTGACGTCGGCCCGGCTCTTGCAGCGCGAGCGCGACTCCTACCGTTTCCTCGACCGCCTTCGCGAGGTCGGTCGGTCCTTCACCACGACCTTCGACGGCCCCCGGATCAAGCACACTCTCTGCGAGCAGGCCGTGGCGCTCCTTTCCGGTACGAGCGCGCAGTTCTGGGACGCCGACGCCCAGACGAAATCGCTCCGAGTCCTCGCGCACTGGGGGAGCGACGGAAGCAGCGACGGGCTCCGCTCGATCCCGACCGAGAGCTCCGACCACCCCGTCGTCCGCGCCTGGCTCGAGAAGACCCTCGTTCTCGTGGACGAGAAGGAGATCGCCACTCTCTACCCGGCCGTGGCGACCAGTGCCGGTCATGGGAACCTGCGCGCCGCAGCCGTTCCCCTCCTCTACCAGGACGAGCAGATCGGCGTCCTGACCTGGGCGTTCCGCTCCCAGGGCAGCACGTGGCCCTCGGAGCTCGGCGGACGGCTCTCCCTCCTCGCGGACGCGGCCGCTGTCGCCCTCCACAACTCGCGTCTCATGAAGATCATCGAGCAGCAGACCGAGCGCGACGGTGTGACGGGCCTCCACAACCAGGGGGCCATCCTCAGGCGTCTCGAGTCGGAGCTCCGCCGCGCCGAGCGGAGCGGCCAGCCCCTTTCCGTGGCCCATCTCTGCGTGGACGGGCTCGCGGAGGCGGGCCAGCGGTTCGGCGTCCCCTACGGCGACTCCCTCCTGCCGAAGGTCGCCGCGCAGCTCGTCCGGGCGACGCGATCCGTGAACATCGTCGGGCGAGGCAAGGGCGACCGCTTCTGGATCCTCATCTTCGAGGCGAACAAGGTGACGGGGCAGCGGGCCGCGGAGGCGATCCAGAAGAACTTCATGTCGGCTTTCGATCCACGGCTCGAAGCGACGGGCCTCAAGTTCTCGCTGACGATCGGGCTCGCCTCGTATCCCGAGGACGCGTTCGACACGGCGAGTCTCCTGTCGCGTGCAGAGGAGGCCCTGGACGACGCCGCCCGACACGGCCCCGGGACGATCTCCCTCTACGGGGCCCTCGCCGAGGCGGACCTTGGCGACGCCTTCTAGCGCGGTCCGAGGGTCAGGGGTAGAACCCGACGGGAACGTCGTGGAGGACCTGGCGCGCGGCCCGGGCGATCGCCTCGAGGGCGTCCGCCGAAAGCGGATGAACGCCGGCCTCCATCGTCTCCCGCGCAACCGTGCAGACCTGCACCGCCGCGAGCGAGCCGCCGTCCCGCACGACCCCGGCGAGGCGGTCGGTCCAGGCCTCGATCTCCGCGGCTGAAGGCGGGCCGAGCTCGTCCGACCGGAAGAACATCGACTGGACGACGACGGGGTGGCGGCGCGCCGCGCTGGCGAGGTTCGCGAGGATTCGTTCGAACGGCACCGACGTCCGGCAGACGGCTCGGTAGAACGGCTGCGTCCCCGCGTCGAGCTTGATCCAGAAGAGGCCTCCGCGCGCGGCGAAGAGGTCGTGCGCCTCCCGCATCTCGGTCCGGCCGAGGCCGGAGCCGTTCGTGATCAGGATCACCGGGATGCCGGCAAGCCCGGAGGCGTCCCGGACGTCGAACACCTCCTGCGCGAGCGGGAGGAATCCGTCGAAGGTGGAGGGCTCGCCGTCGCCGGCGAAGGCGATGTCCCGCGGCGTCTCGGTGCCGCCGCGAAGGGAGGCCAGGGCCGTCGAGAGCTCGGTCACGATCTCGGTGGCGAGGATCGGCGGGCGTCCCACGTGGCGGGCGATCGCCCGCCGGTCGATCACCTCGCAGTAGACGCAGTCGAAGTTGCAGGTCTGCTGCGGATCGAGGTTGATTCCGACGGAGAGGCCGCCCGACCTTCGTGAGCGGACGACGTAGACGAACCGCCTCCCGAGGGCGGCGCGATCGTGAAGGTGCGTGACGCGCTTCTCACTCACGGGGGCCCCGAGGTCGTATGCTAAGGCAGAGAAACGAGGACGCCATGGCCGTAACCCCCGGAACCCTCCTGGGTCGATATCGCCTCCTCGAGCGCGCCGGCGCCGGCGGAATGTCGGAAGTCTGGCGAGCCGAGGACCAGACTCTCCACCGGACCGTCGCCGTCAAGGTCATCCACGATCCGATCGCCGCCGACCCGACCTTCGCGGAGCGGTTCCTCCGGGAAGCCCGCCTCGTGGCGGGGCTCGAGCACCCGAACATCCTCTCCGTCTACGACTTCGGGACGGCACCCCTCGGGGGGAAGGACGTCTCGTACCTCGTGATGCCCCTCGTCTCCGGAGGCTCGCTCAAGGAGAGGATCAAGGGACCGGTGCCGCCTGCCGAGGCCGTGCCCTGGCTCGCCGCGATCGCGGCCGCCCTCGACCACGCGCATTCGAAGGGAATACTCCACCGCGACGTCAAGCCGGGGAACGTCCTCCTCGACTCGTCCGGTCGGCCCCTCCTCGCCGACTTCGGCCTCGCGCGCAGCGCCGACTCGGTTTCGGGACTCACCGCCACGGGGACCGTCATGGGGACGCCGTCGTACATGGCGCCGGAACAGGCGATGGGGAAAGCGCTCGACGCGAGGGCCGACCAGTACGCCCTCGCCTGCATCGCCTTCGAGATGCTGACGGGGCGTGTTCCCTTCAAGGCGGACACGCCGCTCGCGGTCCTCCACCAGCACGTCAGCGTTCCGCCCGAGCCGGTGACCTCGTTCATCGGAGGCCTCCCGCCGGGCGTCGACGACGTTCTCTCTCGCGGGCTCTCGAAGAACGCGGCCCAGCGCTATGGCAGCTGCACGGAGCTCGTGACGGCACTCGCCGCCGTCTTCGGGCTCTCCCTCGGTACGACCGCCGCGGTCTCGGCTCCGGTGCGCGCGGTCCCGCCGCCGCCGCCGGGAGCGCCCACGATCCACGGCGCGCCGACGTTCCTCCAGACCCAGGGAGCGGGACCCGCCGAGAACCTCCCGACGGTGGTCACGGCGAACGCCAACGTCGTCTCGGGCGCAGGCATCTCTGCGCCTGAGGCGAAGATGGCGGCCGCGGCCTCGCTTCCACCCCCTCCGCCGGCTGCCCGGCGAAAGGGCGGGACGAACCCCGCCCTCCTCGCCGTGGCGGCGGTCGTCGTCCTCGCGGTGCTCGGCGGCGGGGGCTGGTTTGCGTGGACACGATTCGCGCCTGGAAAGGACGGCGGAGCCCCGCCTGTGACGGCGGCAACGCTCGCAAACGTCGAACAGGAGGCCGTTCCGTCGGAAACGCCGACCACGGACGCGGGGCCGGGCTCGGGAGCCGGAACGGAGACGGCGACGGAAGCGAGCCCGGCGGCCTTTGCCTCCGCCGGTTCCTCTCCGGCGACCCCGTCGGACCCAGCCGGGACCCCCGGAAGCGCGGGATCCTCGATGGGACAGGTCGCGGAAGCGGGCTCGACGAACGCCACGGCCCCTCCTGAAGAACGGTCGTCTGCGAGCACGGGAGGATCGACGATGTCCCGCGGCGAGGACCGGGCTCAGCGGCCGGGCGTGGCGGAGCGCGGGCCGGTGCAACCGGACGGGGGCGACCTGGCCCTCCCGCGCCGTGAGCCCCTCGTCGACGGGGGGAGCTGGGCCCTCGACTCCCGCGTCGAGCGGGCCTACGTCGCTCTCGATACGACCCGGACGAAGGGGACGCTGACCCGGGAAGCCCTCGCCGAAGCCGGAGGCGTGGCGCGGGAGATCTCCTCCACCAGCGACGAGCCGGAGGCGTTCTTCATCGATCTCTACACGAGAGCAGGAAGCGCCTTCCTGAACGGCGACAACGCCACGGCGTGGCGGCAGCTCGCCGAGGCCTTCCGGGTCGACACGGCGGGCGCCGCCGGGGGCCGGGTCCTCCGCTTCGTGAGGAAGGTGATGCGCGGGAAAGGGCAGAACCCGGGGCCGGACGCGAACTGGATCCTGGGCCTGGCCTTCGGCGACGTGCGTGGCGATCTCGACGAAGAGCTCGATGCCGCCGCCGAACGGGCCCCGCGCAACAAGGCGGTCCTCTTCGCGCGGGCCCTCAGGGCGGTCGAGCTTCGGGATGGCCGGAAGGCCACGGCGCTCCTTCGGGAAGGCTGCTCGGACGGAATCGAGGAGGCTTGCCAGCTCCTCGACCGGCGTTAGAGGAAAAAGAAGACGGGCGCGACGGGGAACCCGCCGCGCCCGCGACCAGAACGGGTTTTCAGAGCCCGGGGCGGGGCGCACTGCGGTGGCACCGCGGCACGCCCGGTCACTCCGGGCCCGTCAATTCTTGATCATGTCTCCGGCCTTGAAGCCCGAGCCGTTGACGATCGACGCCGTCGAGAGACGGGCGCCCATCACTTTCGTGATCTTGACGCGGCCGACCTTCGTCTCGTCGGAGCCGAGCACCTCGCCGGTGTCGGGGTCCTTGATGACGTTGCCGACCCGGTAGACGTCGAACGTGTCTCCTTCCTTGACGCCGGCCTCGGCGCCGACGTTCAGGAAGACCGAGCCCCCTTCGACCTTCGCGATCTTGCCGGCGATTCCGGAGGCGTCGCCCGCGCCGCCGAGTCCGGAAGTCGGGGCGCCGACCTTCCCCATCGATTCGGCGAGCTTCACGACGACGGGACGGAGGACCCGGTCGAGCTTGCGCTTGTCCTCGACGCCGCCGCCGGCCCCCGCGACGTAGACGCTCGCGTCGGAGGTCGTCTCCTTGGCCGTGTCGGCCCAGACGATCTCGCCGGTCGTCGTGCTGATCATCCGGGCGTCGATGGAGGCGTCCATCTTCTGCGAGCCGACGCGGACGGACGGCATGCCGAAGACGCCGGGGACACGTGCCCCCCGGTCGGCGACGCCGAGCTCGGTGAGCGCCCCGGTGACGAGGTACTCGACCCCGAGGAGCTTGCCCGCCTTGACGGCCGTCTTGGGATCGATGTCGCCGGAGAGGGAGAGGCCCTTCTCCTGCATGATCGCGGCGAGCTGCTCGCGCTCGATGACGCGGTACTTCCCGCTCTTGACGAGCTCGGTGACGAGCATGTCCTGGGCGGCCTCCCCGGCGCGGTACCAGCTGTAGTGGGACGTCTTGTCCTTGAACTCGATGACGGCCACGCGTGGCTTGGCTGCGGCCGCCACGGCGGACGAGGCGAGGGCCGCGAGGAGGCCGAGCGCCACGGCGAGGTTCTTCTTCATCAATCGATCCTCCGTAGGGCGAGCATTTTCTGCCTGCACTGCGTCCTCTTCAACCTGCGTGCCGGGCCGGCGCCGTGCGGGCGGACACGAAAGAGGACGTTCCGTGCCC
>CALBDV010000794.1 GCA_937927565.1 uncultured Holophagales bacterium | reverse complement strand
GAACCCGCTACTCCAGCGTATCGGCCTCACCGGACAGCTCATCCCGCTCGGTCCTCACACTCGGGATCCCGACGGTGCCACGGCAACGATTCATGTTGCGGGCGGACCTGGCGGGAGCTCTCCGTGCGACCGCGAACTGTTCGGGCTCTTTGCCCCCGTCCTCCTCGGCGCCGACCCGACTCGGAACCTCTTAGTCGCCTTCGATCCCTCGCGGCACTTCCCCGAGGAGGAACCCCTCCGCGTCTCGATCAGGGGCGAACCGCTCCGACAGACCCTCGCGAGAGGCTGGCACGCCTGGGAGCGCGAGGAGTGGGAGGTCGAGGAGACCGGGTTCGCCGAGACGCTCGTCGGCTTCACTGGCCCGAACCTCGTCCGCTACGTGCTCTTCGAGAGACTGGCCGTCGGTCTCGACACCGGACCGCGCCAGCTCTTCGCGGAGATGTACCACGAAGACATCGTGCGCCGAGGCGGTACCGGGACGGGCTTCCGTCACTTCCCGCTCTGAGCCGAATCCGACGTTCCCGGTTCGCCCTTCCCTCCCGGGCGCGCTCCGGCCCCCGTCTTCCAGGCAACTGCGCCACCGGCGCGGAGCGAGCCGGGTTTCACAGCTTAGCCCGCACTCTCGCGAGCCAGCGCGTGGAATCTTCCAGCCAGGGGGTTGAATGTCGCTTCTTGCCCGAGGACTGCTCCCGCGACAGATACCACTCCGCGAGAGCGACTCGCTCCACTATCGGCAGCGCGCAGCAGGCCTCGATGACGTCCTTCACCGGAATGGCGACGCCGTCGACCACGATCGGCGAGCGCCGCTTCGACTGTCTATTCAAGATTCTTCGCGCCTCCGCCATGACCACTTCCCCCGGGATCCACGAGGATTCATCGGCTTCGCGAAGCCTGCGTTCCACTTCGGCCAGCCACGCGGCCTCTATCTCTGGGTCCGGCTCCACCTCGATGTCCGAGAGGAGCTGGTCGAGGAGGAACTCCCAGCAGCTCGGGGAGAGCTTCTTCGCCGCCGCCAGAGCGAGTGCCTTCGGGATGGGCTCTGTCATGTCTCTGACCCTCCTTCCGACGCGCGTTCCTGGAAGGAACTTGGCCGTCCTTCTCCGGGCCATCTTCACCTCCCGGCGTCGCGAGTCGTGAGGGAACCCGTCCTCCCTCCGCGAACGGGGCGGCATAGGGCACGCAGTTCCGGGCCTTGCGGCGCTTCCCTGGAGCCATCGAGATCGTGCACCAGAGGGTCGCGTACATCGCATCGAGGCCTTCGAGCCGCTCCTCGTCCTCCTTCACGGCAGCGACGAGCACTCCCGACTCCGTTTCGCGAACGGCGACAGCCTCCAAGTGCATGAGTGGTTGGTCGCAAGCGGCGATTGCCCATCACCGCGATCTTGACTGGACTTACTACGGCGGATTAGAGAGGGCGAGCGAAACGCCGCGGTCATCAACCTACTGTGCATCGGCCGAGCGCTAGAGGTGGAACCGGGCACACTCTTCGAGAACCCGGACCCACGGTCGCCCTGATCGGCACCACACATCACGTCATGCGAACGGTTGGGGATCTGATGTCCTTGCCCTGGCCTTGAGGTGGGTACGCACGGCGCAGGAGATCTCCTCCGTGCTCAGACTCCCGCAGAGACGATCCCATACCAGACGGCGCGGCTTGCTCTTCAGCCCTCGGACCTGACCTCGCGCTTCGAGTATCGCGAGAGCATCCGGCAGCCAGAGGAGCTCGACGAGCGCGCGCGGGTCGAGCGCAGGATTCCTGTCTTCGGTCCGCACGAGATGAAGCTCCGGACCAGCGGAAGTGTCGTCGACTCGCGTGACGCCCCACCAGGCGGGGACGCGATCCATCGCATGGGTCAGGTGACGTTCACCGACGACGAGCGTGACCTGGTCGAGGACCTTGCTGTACACG
>CALBDV010000793.1 GCA_937927565.1 uncultured Holophagales bacterium | reverse complement strand
GAGGAGCGGTACTCGGCGGGCGAGATGACGGCGGTCGTTCTGCGGCGGCGCTGACGACCTTCCGCCCTCCGGGGCCTCCGGGTTTTCGACCGAAAGAGGGGTTTTCGGGCTTTCGCGGGAGCCGCTGGGGCGAGGTGTACGCTTCCATCGGTATGAGCAGCATCCCGGAGCGCCATCCGCCGACCTACGAAGACATCCTCGCGCTTCCCGACGACGTCACGGGCCAGATCGTCGACGACGAGCTCTTCGTGACGCCGCGGCCGGCAAGCGACCATCAGCGGGTCATCTCGAACCTTGGGGGGGATCTGAACCCTCCCTTCGACATCGGTCGCGGCGGCCCCGGGGGCTGGTGGATCCTCCAGGAGCCGGAGCTGCACCTCGGCAAGCACGTCCTGGTGCCGGATCTCGCCGGATGGCGCAGGGAGCAGATGCCCGAGTTCCCCAGGGTGGCGTTCTTCACGCAGGCCCCCGACTGGGTCTGCGAGGTTCTCTCGCCCGCGACCGCCCGCTTCGACCGGATGAAGAAGCTCGGCACCTACGCGCGGGAACGAGTTGGCCACGCCTGGCTCGTCGATCCTGTCCTCGAGACGCTCGAAGTCTTCCGGCGACAGGGCGACGGCTGGTATCTGGCTCTGACCGCGGGCGGGGACGACGTCGTCCGGGCCGAGCCCTTCGACGCCATCGAGATCGCGCTGAAGAACCTCTGGATCAGGCCGGCCTGAGGCGCTTCCGGACTCCTATCCGCCGACGGCATCGCCGGTGACGAAAGCCCCGGCGTCGACGACCGCCGCCGGTAACCCGGGTCCCGTCACCAGCTCGCCGCGACCCTCGCGGGCCGCGACGTCCCCGTTGAGCGCGAGGAGGGCCGCGAGGGCCTCGGCGCCCGGCGCGAACCCGTAGGCCGCGCGGACGGCGTCGTCGAGCGCCGACTGAAGGGGACGGAGCGGGTGCTTGCCGGGCTGCTCGAGGCTGGCGTAGAGCTCGCGGAGAGACATCCCATGCTCGCGGAGCATCGCCCTGCGGGCCGTGCGAAGGGTGGCGGCGGAATCGGCCACCCGACGGATCGCGGCGAGAGCCGGCTCCTGCGGCCAGGGGAAGGCGTCGAAGATGCTGTTCGTCGTGTAGCGGAAGTCGCCCTTCATCGTCGAGCAGCGGGCCATGAGCCAGGCCCAGTGGAAGCCGCTCTGGAGGACGCCGAAGGAATAGTCGTCGGGGAACGGGAAGACCATGAGCGCAGCGTTCGGTCGAATGGCTGTCGAGACGAACTCGAAGATGGGGCGCTTCGTGACCTGGCAACATGCGACGTAGCGGGGAATGGTCGCGAGGCGCCGAATCAGTTCCGGGCGCGGGTAGGACAGCAGCCACCAACGTTCGAGGAAGTTCCGGTGGTGAAGGTTCACGTGAGCGGCAGGTCTGGCGGACAGGACCTCGGCGTTTCTCGTCTTCTCCTCGTCCGCCGCGCGCTGTCGATCCGCAAGGACGGTGCGCTCGACCCGGGCGAAGAGTCTCGGGTAACGCCTGGCGGCGAGGACGTCGCGCGGGTGAAAGTCGATGACCCAGCGGGCCGGGAGGCCGGCCGTCAGGAGGTCGTCCCCGGTGAGGAACGGATGTAGGACGTCGCGGGCGGCAGGTTGCTCGCGGAGCACCTCATCCGCCTCCTCCGACCCCAGGAGAAACCCCTCGTGCCCATGCGTCTGCCCCTGGAAGCAGCCCGCGGAACGGGCGTTCACCTCGAGCGTCCGGGCGGCCGTCACGTCCGTTCCGGCCGAGAGCGATGAGGGAATCACGTCCAGCTCGTCGAGCCGGAAGGGGCTGTCGAGCCGGTCCCCGAGCTGTGTGAACAGCTTTCGCTTTCCGGGAGCTGTCCCGTCGGAGCTGCCCTCGCCTCCTTCGCCTTCCTTCACCCAGTTGACGATGGAAACGTGGACGACGGCTTCGCCGGGCCAGACCTGGGTCGTGACGGCCTCCGTGATCGTCCCGCCGTTTGCGACGATGTAGTCGAGCCCCCCTTCGCGCGAGTAGTTCTGACGGATGGTGTTCGTCCCGACGAGGCCGGCCCGGCCACCCGGCGGCAGCTCGTCGTGCGCGCGCCGGAACCAGTAGACGCAGTAGTCGGCCCGCCCGGGAATCTCCGGGTACCGCTCCCTGAGGCGCGAAACGTAGGGGGCCCCCAGCTCCTGCTGCATCTTGTTCTTCGACTGATACGGGGGATTGCCGACGATGACGTCGGCGCGCGGCCAGTCGCAGAAGAGCGCGTCGTCGCAGCGGATGACGCCGTCGAGGTCGTCGAGCGGCAACGGGGAGTCGAGCTCGAGCGGCAGGTCGCCCTGGAGAGTCGCTATGCGCGCCTTCACCTCGTCGAGGGCGAGCTTCTTGGCGAACGACATCGTGACTTTCGCCAGCTCGACGGCGAACGGGTCGCGGTCGATCCCGTGGAGCTGGTGGGTCGAGACGAGGGTGAGCCCTCCGAGGCCCCGGCGCGCCCGGTCGGGGAAGCGCTCGGTGACCATCTCGAGGAGCGCGATCTCGAGCCGCACGAGCTCGCGGAAGGCGACGTAGAGGAAGTTGCCGCTGCCGCAGGCGGGGTCGAGGACGCGTATGGAGGTGAGGATCTCGCGCAGGGCCCGGATCTCCTCGAGGGTCCGCGCCGCCTCGAGCCGCTGGCGAAGCGGCTTCACGAGCGTGGGCAGGATGATCCGCTGGATGTCGGCCTCGTGGGTGTAGTGGGATCCCTGCCGGTGGCGCTCCTCGGCCGCGAGGCTCGACTGGAAGAGCGAGCCGAAGATGGCCGGGTTGATCCGGGACCAGTCCTCGTTCGCAGCGTTCTCCAGCAGCCCGAGGTCGCCTTGGGAGAGCTCGATCGGGTCGACCGTCCGGAAGAGGCCGCCGTTGAAGTAAGGGACGTCGCGGTACCGGCCGCCCCGCGCGGGAGCCTTCGTGTCCATTTGCCGGAAGAGGTTGCCGAAGAGGTCGTAGGAGCTGCCCGCCCCCGAGCGGCAGTCTCCGATCAACCCTGTGAAGAGGCCCCGCGGCAGGAGGCTCATGTCCTCGGCGAAAAGGCCGACGACGCACTGGAGGGTGAAGCGCTGCGCCCTCTCGCGGGTCTCTCCCCGCTCTACGAGCGACCGGAAAAGGTCGCCGATCTTCCCCGCGGCCTCCTTGGTGATCTCGGTCCGGTCGTTGCCGAAGAGCGGACGCCGCTCGGTAGGGAAGAGAAAGCCCAGGGCGGTGTACCGCCGGGACAGCTCCTCCACAAGGACCCGGTCCACCGGCTCGTCGAACTGGCCCTCCTGGAAGTCGTAGATCAGGATCTCGTCGAAGTTGCAGAGGAGGACGTAGCGGGGCCGGCCCCCGGTCATGTAGTGCCAGTACTCGTACGCCTGGGGCTGATGGCGCGCCAGCGGCTCGCCCCGCTTCTTCATCTCGAGGAGGACGCGGGGCCGCCAGATGAGGTCGGCGAACTTCGTCCGCTTCCCGCCCACCCGGACCCGCTCCTCGAGCGTCGCCCCGGCTTCCTTGTACCCGGCGTGGCCAAACGCCTGGAAGAGGCGGTCGCAGAAGACGTGCGCCTCGCCCTTCTCGTCGCCCGCGAGTGTCTTCACGTAAGCCTGGAAGGACTCCATTGCCTCTTCGATCGCCAACATGGATGCAGTATCACCCACGACCTCGGCGCTGAACTTCTTCAGGCCGATTCCGTATCTCTGCGGCATGGTGCTCGAAAGCGACGGTCTGGGAAAGGT
>CALBDV010000792.1 GCA_937927565.1 uncultured Holophagales bacterium | reverse complement strand
AAGCGCGGCAGATTTACAGTCTGCTGCCATTAACCACTCGGCCACCTACCCACTCGTTGGATCCGTCTCTAGGCTCTCCTTCCCGCGGACCGCCCCGGAGCCGTCTCCGGAGTCGACCGTGGAGCTGGCGATGGGACTTGAACCCGCAACCTGCTGATTACAAATCAGCTGCTCTGCCAGTTGAGCTACGCCAGCCCGTCGCACCCGAGGCCCCGGCCGGACACCCGGCCGAAGCCGAGAGGCGCGAACCGTGGTGTATATCAGCGCCCGGACCTGGCGTCAAGCGATTCTCGTGCCCGAAACGCCTCGGAGGGAGGGGATGGCGCTCCCGCCCCCTCGACCTCATATTCCGGGAGGCTCTACCGGAGGCGTACATGCGCGCTGGCCTCATTCTCGCGATCGGGGTCGCGGGTGTTCTGGGGGAATCTCCACTCCCCGCAGCCGACCTCGTCGTCCCCGTCGTCCTCGACGTCCGATCCGGAACGGCACACTACCGTACGGAGCTGACCCTGACGAACCGGGGAAGCGCCGCCGTCGACCTTACCCTCGTGTACCGGGGTTCGCTCGGGGCGGCCTTGGGAATGATAACCGAGAACCTCCCTGCCGCAACGCAGCGGACCCTCTCCGACGTCGTCGGCTTTCTCGCTGGACGCGGGATCGCCTTCCCTGGCCTGTCGGAGGGTGCCCCCCACGCCGGAACACTTCGAGTGGTCGTTCCTGACGCCGTCGCCGGCGACCTCTCCGCCCTGGCGAGGACCACGAGTCCCACTTCGGAGCCCCACCCGGCAGGGGCCGCAGGCCTGGCCTACTTGGCGGTCTCCTCGTCCGCGTCGTCTGCCGGACGGGCCGTCGTCCACGGTCTCAGGGCGACCGCGACGGAACGCTCGAACCTGGCCGTTTTCAATCCAGGCTCCTCGCCCGTAACGGTGCGTGTCACCTCCGTGAGCGGAACCGGGGATGGCGTCGAAGTCGTCTCCGCCGACGCACTCTCTCTGGAGGCCGGAGAGTGGCGGCAGATCGACGGGATCTTCGCAAAGGCAGGGCTCGCGCAGGGCTGGGCGGTGATCGAAAGGACCGAAGGGGGGACGTTCGGCGCCTACGGCGTCGTCAACGACGGTGGAACGAACGACGGCTCGTTCCTGGAGGCACTGCCGGACACAGCGACGGCCGCGTGCGTCACCGTGCCGGCGCTCGTCGAGACGGCGGACTTCCGGACGGAACTGATCCTCGTGAACCGGGGTACGGCTCCGGTCACGCTCTCGCTCGACTACCGTGAATCCCTGCACCCGACACTCGGGGCAGGCGGAACCGCGCTCATGACGCTCGCACCGCGCGAGCAGCGAATCGTGCCGGAAGCCCTCTCCCACCTCCGCTCTCTCGGCATCGGGATCGGACCTGCGGGAGCGGCCTCGTACGCGGGCCGCCTCCGCGTGACCGGACCGGCCGGAACTGCCGGGCTCTTCGCGGGAGCCCGGGTCTCCTCCCTCTCGCCGGGAGGTGGCGCCTACGGCGTCTTCCTTCCCGGCGTACCGGCCGGCGAAGAGGCGACGGCCGAGGGCTTCGTCACGGGCCTTCGGGCCGAGGCGGACGTCCGCTCGAACGTGGCGTTCGTCCACGCCGGCGGCGCCGGCTCCGGCCCGGTTACGCTGGAGCTGCAGCTCTTTGACGGCGAGACGGGCGGCAGCCCCGCGGGTTTCCCCACGACGGTCCGGCTCGACGAAGCCTCGTGGCTCCAGCTTCCCGACCCTCTCCGGCCTCTCGGCGTAAGGAGCGGCTGGGCGCGGGTGCGGAGGACGGCGGGGACCGCACCCTGGATCGCCTACGGCGTCCTGAACGACGGAGCCGTCCCGGGGCAGCGGACGGGGGACGGCGCGTACGTCCCGGCACTGAGATCCTCGCCGTCCCCCTCCTCGAGGATCGCGCCGACGGACATCGTGTACCTGGGCGCATTCCGGCTTCCCCTGGGCGGGCTGAGGCCCCTCACTTTCGAGTACGGCGGAAACGCAATGACCTTCCGCCCCGGCGGCGACCCGGAGGGCGGGACGGACGGCTTTCCCGGCTCCCTCTTCGTCACCGGGCATGACCGGATGCCCTACGGGGAGCTCCCCGACGGGAGCCGCGTCGCCGAGATCGCCATCCCGGCCCCGGTCGTCTCGAGGAACGTCGAGGACCTTCCCCAGGCGCGCCTCATCCAGCCGCTGGTCGACGTCACGGGCGGTCTCTTCGCCGGGATCGACGAGATTCCCCGTCTCGGGATGCAGTACCTCGACCGCCCCGAAACCGGGCCCCGGATCCACCTCGCGTGGGGAGAACACCTCCCGCCGCCCCCGGACCGGCCCACGCACGCCTGGTTCGAGCCCGATCTCTCCGCCCCGCGGCCACGGGGGTCCTGGTTCCTCGACGGCCTCTCCCCCTACGCGGTGAACGGCTACATGCTCGAGATCCCGGAGAGCTGGGCGAACGCTCACACCTCCGGACGGGTCCTCGGCACGGGCCGATACCGCGACGGCGGGCTCGCCGGAATGGGTCCGGCACTCTTCGCCTACCGCCCCTGGCTCGACGCAGCGGGAACGCCCCCCGCCCCCGGCGCCACCCTTCCCGTCACGACGCTCCTCCACTACCAGAGCACTCTGGAAACCGAGCGGATCGAGAAGTGCCTCGGCGGCACCCAGCACGCCGACACCTGGGAGGGAGCGGCGTTCCTGACGACCGCATCGGGGAAGTCGGCGGTGCTCTTCGCCGGGACGAAAGGGGTCGGCGAGCGCTTCTGGTACGGCTTCCTCAACCCCGCCGGGCCCGACCACCCCTGCGTGGCCGGGGACTTCGTGAGCGAGTACACGACCTGCCGGAAGGCCGACGGAACTCCCTGCCCGGCCGAGGAGCTGGTCGAGTGCGCGGGGCACACGTCGAGCCGTGGCTGGTGGAGCAGCCGCTTCGTGGGGCGTCTCCTCCTGTACGACCCCGACGACCTCGCCCGCGTGGCTGCAGGGACGATGGAGCCGTGGGCTCCGCAGCCCTACGCCTTCCTCGACGTCGAGTCCTGGCTCTACCGGAACCCGTCGCACGTCGACCTCGAGGAGATCGGCCCGGGCGTCCAGCAGCGATTCCGGCTCGGCGACGTCACGTTCGACCGGCAGAACGGGCTGCTCTACCTGCTGGAGCTCTACGCCGACGAGGCGAGGCCCGTCGTCCACGTCTTCCGGGTACGCTGACGTCTTCCGCACGCCCCGAGGCGGCGTGTCTCCCGCGCCGGGTCCGGCGCGGAGCCGGCTTCACGCCGGGCGCTTGGCCCGGCGCTGCCTGAGGGCTTCGAAGAGGAGGATGGCGGCCGAGACCCCCACGTTCATCGAGCCGGCCCCCTCGGCCATCGGGATCGCCACGAGCCGGTCGCACGTCTCCCTCGTCAGCCGCCGGAGGCCCGGGCCCTCGGCCCCGAGGCAGAAGACCACGTCCCCGGTCAGGTCGACGTCCCAGAGCGGCTCACCTTCCGGCGAGGCGCCGTAGACCCAGAAGCGGTCGTTCTTCACGTCCCCGAGAAAGCGCGCCGCGTTCCCGACACGGGCGACCTTCACCCGCTCGAGCGCCCCGGCGCTGGCCTTGGAAACCGACTCGTTCAGGCCGGCGGAATGACGCTCGGGCAGGACGACGGACGCCCCCGCCGCCGCGGCCGTCCGGAGGATCGAGCCGAGGTTCCCCGGGTCGGTCACCTCGTCGAGGAAGAGGACGAGGCGGCTCCCCGGCTCGCCCCCGAGCGCCTCCTCGATCGGGTCGTACTCCCGCGTCGCCACCCGGGCCGCGACGCCGTTGTGGGCCTTCCCCGCCGTCCGGTCGAGCTCCTCGCGGGGAACGACCCGCACGGGAATTCCCTTCTCCCGAGCCGTTCGCTCCAGCTCCCTTACACGACCGTCGCGCCGGCCCTCCTGCAGGAGGAGCGCCTCGACCGCTTCCGGCCGTTCGGCGAGCGCGGCAGCGACCGGATGAAAACCGGCGACGATCACGGAGCTTCCACCAGGACGACGGCCGAGGCGAAGACTCCTTCGCCCCGCCCGAAGCCCGTCATGCCGTTGCCGCTCGACGCTTTCACGGAGACGCGCTCGAGGGGAATCCCGAGAAGCGCGGCAATCGTCCCTCGCATGGCATCCCGGTAGGGTCCCACGCGCGGGCGCTCCGCAATCAGCGTGACGTCGACGTTCAGGACCACCGGCCGCCCCGCCCGCTCGAGCGCCTCGGTGACGAAGCGAGAGGACGACGCGTCCTTCCACCTCGGGTCGGTAGTCCCGAAGACGCTTCCGAGGTCTCCCGCGGCAGCGGTCCCGAGGAGCGCGTCCGCGAGGGCGTGGAGAACGACGTCGCCGTCGGAGTGCCCCTCCGGCCCCGCGTCGGAGGGGATCTCGACCCCGCCGAGGACGCAGCGGCGCCCCGCGACCAGGGGGTGGGCGTCGAGGCCCTGCCCGATCCGCAGGCTCACGACCGCGCCGCCGCCGCGAGCCACGCCTCGGCCCGCGCCAGGTCTTCCGGGTAGGTGATCTTCAGGTTCCAGCGGGACGTGACGACCGTCCGGACCACGACGCCGCGCCTCTCGAGGAGCTCGACGTCGTCGGTGGCTTCGAAGAGGCCCGCCTCCACCGCTGTGCGCAGGAGTCCGGCACGCATCACCTGCGGCGTCGCGGCGGCGAAGAGGTCGAGGCGCGGCACCGTCTCGACGACGACGCCGCCCCTCACCCGCTTGATCGTGTCGGTGACCGGGCTCCCGGCCAGAGCGGCTCCGTACTCCGCCGCCGCGGAGACGACGGCCGCGACGTCTGCGGGGTCCACGAGCGGCCGTGCGGCATCGTGAATGCAGAGGAGGTCCTCGTCCGCGGTGGCCGAGGCGTGCCACGCGGCGACGACCGAATCGCGGCGCGTCTCGCCGCCCGGAACCGTC
>CALBDV010000791.1 GCA_937927565.1 uncultured Holophagales bacterium | reverse complement strand
GGCAAGAGCGCGCAGATCCCCCTCTTCGTCTGGCTCCCGGACGCCATGGCCGGCCCGACGCCCGTCTCGGCCCTCATCCACGCCGCGACGATGGTCACCGCGGGCGTCTACATGGTCGCCCGCTGCAACGTCTTCTTCCGGATCTCCCACGAGTGGGCGCTGAAGACGCTCGGCGAGGACCCCTCCGTCTGGGGTCTCCTGACGCACGACGCCTCGTTCGTCGTGGCGGTCGTGGGCGGGGTCACGGCCTTCGTCGCCGCGACGATCGGCCTCGCCCAGACCGACATCAAGAAGGTCCTCGCCTACTCCACCGTCTCGCAGCTCGGCTACATGTTCCTCGGCTGCGGCGTCCTGGCGTTCGGCGCGGGGATGTTCCACGTCTTCACGCACGCCTGGTTCAAGGCCTGCCTCTTCCTCGGCTCCGGCTCCGTCATCCACGCGCTCTCGGGCGAGCAGGAGATGACGGCCATGGGCGGACTGCGCGGGAAGATCCCGCACACGTACCGGACGATGCTCATCTCGACGCTCGCGATCGCGGGCGTCCCGGGCCTCGCGGGCTTCTTCTCGAAGGACCTCATCCTCGGGGAGACCTTCCTCCAGGGGCACCCGGTCCTGTGGGTCCTGGCTGCGCTCACCGCGGGCCTGACGGCCTTCTACATGTTCCGGCTCGTGAAGATGACGTTCTTCGGCGAATACCGCGGGCCGAAGGAGACCTGGGACCACGTCCACGAGTCGCCCGCGACGATGACGGTCCCGCTCTGGATCCTCGCCGGCGGGGCGATCGTCGTCGGCTGGTTCGGCATCCCGAACTTCATCGTCCCGGGCGGGAACCGCTTCGAGGCGTTCCTCCACCCGGCGTTCCCGGCGCTTCCGCCCGACTGGACGCCGCACCCGCACGAGGTTTCCCACGCCCTCGAGTACGGGCTGATGTTCGCCTCGATCGCCATCGCGGGCGTCGGAATCCTCCTCGCGACGAAGTTCTTCTACCCCGGCTCGGCGCCGTACGCCCTCCCGGCGAAGGTCGTGGCCGCGTTCCCGGCGGCCTACCGCTGGGTTCGCAACAAGTACTACGTCGACGAGCTCTACGAGACGGTCTTCGTGAACGGCCTCGTGAAGAAGGGCGGGCGGCTCCTCTGGGAGATCGACGCCCGCGTCGTCGACGGTCTCGTGAACGGGACGCGCCACCTCACGGTGGGCTTCTCCCACCTCTCGAGCTGGTTCGACAAGACCTTCGTCGACGGAGCCGTGAACGGCGTCGGCGACTCCTTCCAGGCCGCGTACAAGGGCTACGGAAAGCTCCAGACGGGGCAGACGCAGAACTACGCGTTCGGAATGGCCGCGGGCGTCTTCGCCCTCGTCTGCATCTACATCATCTTCGCGTGACGTGTAAGGACGCCGAATGAACGGACTCGGACTCCTCTCCCTTCTCATCCTCCTCCCGACGGCCGGGGCGCTCGTGATCCTCTTCCTCCCGCGGGAGAAGACGGGCGCGATCAAGGCCGTCGCGACGGGCGTCGCGGGCCTGACGTTCGTCGCCTCGCTGCCGCTCTGGTTCGCGCGGGGCTTCCGGGAGTCGGCGGGCTTCCTCTTCCGCGAGGACCTCGAGTGGATCCCCTCCCTCGGCGTGAGGTACTCGCTCGGCGTCGACGGGATCGCGGCGCTCCTGATCCTCCTGACGACCCTTCTCTCGGTCATCTCGGTCTACAGCTCGTACACCGCGGTGAAGACGCGGGAGAAGGAGTACTACGTCTTCCTCCTCCTCCTCGAGACGGGGATGATCGGGGTCTTCTGCGCCCTCGACTTCTTCCTCTTCTACGTCTTCTGGGAGGTCATGCTCGTCCCGATGTACTTCCTCATCGGGGTCTGGGGCGGGCCGAGGAAGCTCTACGCGGCGATCAAGTTCTTCCTGTACACCCTCTTCGGGTCGGTGATCATGCTCCTCGCGATCATCGCCCTCTACTTCTTCAACACCACGGGCTTCCTCGGCTGGAAGGGGCTCGGCAACGCCCCGTCGTTC
Source organism: uncultured Holophagales bacterium (assembly GCA_937927565.1). GTDB lineage: Bacteria > Acidobacteriota > Thermoanaerobaculia > UBA5066 > UBA5066 > UBA5066. The sequence goes on along the minus strand of CALBDV010000791.1, from coordinate 17,503 downwards.
GACATCCTCCACTTCCACGAGATCGCGCCGCTGATCCCCGCGGACCTCTCGCTCTGGCTCTTCTGGGCCTTCTTCCTCGGCTTCGCGATCAAGGTCCCGATGTTCCCGTTCCACACGTGGCTCCCCGACGCGCACGTCGAGGCCCCCACGGCCGGCTCGGTCATCCTCGCGGGCGTTCTCCTCAAGATGGGGACGTACGGTTTCCTGAGGTTCTCGCTCCCGATCTGCCCGTCGGCGTCGGCGACGGACTGGGTGCAGCTCTCCGTGGTCGTGCTGTCGATCATCGGGATCATCTACGGCTCGATGGTCGCGATGGTCCAGAAGGACATGAAGAAGCTGGTCGCGTACTCGTCCGTGGCGCACCTCGGCTTCGTGATGCTCGGTCTCTTCGCGTTCAACAACGCCGGGATGCAGGGCGGCGTGATCCAGTCGATCAACCACGGCCTCTCGACGGGCGGGCTCTTCCTCCTCGTCGGGATCATCTACGAGCGCCGCCACACGCGGCAGATCGCCGACTTCGGCGGGATCTCGCAGGTCATGCCGATCTACGCGACGCTCTTCATGATCGTCCTCCTCGCGTCGATCGGCCTGCCGCTCCTGAACGGGTTCGTCGGCGAGTTCACGATCCTCGTGGGCGCGTTCCTGGCCGACTGGAAGTGGGCGCTCTTTGCGAGCCTCGGCGTCGTCCTCGGCGCGGCGTACATGCTCTGGCTCTACCAGCGCGTCTTCTTCGGCGAGCTGAAACACGAGGAGAACAAGAGCCTCCAGGACGTGAACCTCCGCGAGATCCTCACCCTCGCGCCCCTCATCGTGGCGTGCGTCTGGATCGGCGTCTACCCGAAGCCCTTCTTCGCGATGACGGCGCCCGCCTCGGCGAAGATCGTCGCGGCCGTCGAGAAGGCCCGCGGCGTCGAGACGCGGATGGCCGCGACCGCGACGCTCCCGGCCGCGGTCGTGCCCGCGGGCGTCGTCCCGGCCGGCGTCGTGCCCGCGGCCGTCGTCAAGGGGAACTGAACCGTGGCCCTCCCGTTCCCGCTCTCGGACCTGCTGGTCATCCTGCCCGAGCTCGTCCTGACCGAGCTCGCGCTCGGGATCCTCCTCTGGGCGACGGTGGTCAAGCGGGAGAAGGAAAGGGCGCTCGCGTGGGCGTCGCTCGCGTCGCTGGCGATCACGGCAGCCCTCATTCCCGTGGCGGTCTCCTTCTCCGGGGGCCTCCCGCGCGCCGCATTCGGCGGGATGTTCACGCTCGACGGCTTCGGGATCTTCTTCAAGGTCCTGACGCTCGTGGCGGCCGCAGTCACGATCCTCTTCTCGCTCCGTTTCCTCGGGACGTCGCCCTACCCGGGCGGCGAGTACTACGCCCTCCTCCTCCTCACGACGGTCGGCATGCTCTTCATGGCGTCGGGGACGCACCTCGTGTCGATCTACATCGCCCTCGAGCTGATGGCCCTGTCGCAGTACGTCCTGGCGGGTTACTTCAAGCGCGAGTCGAAGTCGGTCGAGGCGGCCGCGAAGTACTTCGTCCTCGGCGCGTTCTCCTCGGGCGTCCTCCTCTACGGCCTGTCGCTCGTCTACGGCGCGACGGGGACGCTCTCGCTGGCGGGCGTCTCCGCCTCGCTCGAGGCCTCCCCGCGCTCGGGCCTCCTCATGGTGGGCGTCGTCCTCACGGCGTGCGGAATGCTCTTCAAGATCGCCTCGGCGCCGTTCCACGTCTGGGCGCCCGACGTGTACGAGGGGGCCCCGACGCCGATCTCGGCCTTCTTCGCCGTCGGCCCGAAGCTCGCCGCCTACGCCATCTTCGCCCGCATCTTCTTCGCCGGGTTCGGTCCGCGCGCCGACGACTGGGCGCCGGTCCTCGCGGCGGCGGCCGCCCTGACGATGGTCGTCGGGAACGTCGGCGCCCTCATGCAGACGAACGTCAAGCGCCTCCTCGGCTACTCCTCCATCGGGCACGCCGGCTACGCCCTCCTCGGCCTCCTCGCCTACAGGGCCGGCGGCGCCGCCGGGCAGCCGGAGTCGTTCGGCCTCTGGGCGGTCATGATCTACCTTGCGGCCTATCTCCTCATGACGTTCGGGGCCTTCGGCCTCGTCGTCCTCCTCGAGGCAAAGGGGTACGCGAGCGAGAGCGTCGCGGACTTCAACGGCCTCTGGAAGAGGAACCCCCTTGCCGCCGCAGCGATGGTCGTCTTCCTCCTCTCGCTGGCCGGGATCCCGCCGACGGCGGGATTCGTCGGCAAGTACTTCCTCTTCTCCGCGGCGATCAAGGCGGGCTGGCCCGCCCTCGCCCTCCTCGGCGTCCTGATGTCGGCCGTCTCCCTCTTCTATTACTTCCGGATCGTGAAGGCGATGTACTTCGAGGAGGGCGAGGGCGAGCTGCACTGGCGCGAGGAGCCCGCGGTCGCGGTTGCGGTCGGCCTCTGCTTCGTCGGGACGCTCGCCATCGGCGTGATGCCGCAACCTCTCGTGGCGCTCGCCAAGGCCTGCCTCCTTCCGTAGAAAGAAAGCCCGCGCGGAGGGGTTCGGGGACCGGGACGAAGACGAAGTCAACCCGGCGTCCGGGTTCCCCGAGAACATTTCCAGCTAAGCCCCGGAGCCCCCGGTTGTCCGCGACCGCGGGTCGGGCGCAAGAACGTGGGGGACCAGACCATGCCCGAGCCGGGGAGGACGCCTGATCCGAACGTCCGCCTCCTCGGCGACGTCCTGAGCTTCGGCTGGGTCCTCCCCGCCTGCCTCGCGGCGGGCGGGGGCCTGGGCTGGCTCCTCGACCGGTGGCTCGGGAGCTTCCCGGCGGCGACGGCCGTCTTCGGGCTCCTCGGCTTCCTGGGGGCGCTCCGGCAGCTTCTCCGCGAGGCGGACGCCCTGGAAGGCCGGCGGAAGCCGCCGGCCGGACCCACGGGCGGACCCCACGGAGCGGGCTCGTGAGCCTCGTCGTTCCCCCTGCGGAGAAACGGATCTTCCGCGCGGCGACGGCTGCCGCCCTCCTCGGGGCCCTCCTCCTCGGGACCTTCGGGAGGTTCCGGGAAGCCGCAGCCTTGACGGCTGGAGCAGCCGTGGCTATCGTCTCGGGCCTCTGGTTGTCGGACGTGGCCGGGAAACTGCTCGTTCCCCGTCCACGGGCGGCCACCCGGTACGACTGGAAGTTCGTGGTTCGCGCCCTGCTCCGCTACGCCTTCGTGGGCCTCGCGGCGTTCGGTTCGGTCCTCGTCTTCCAGGGCGAGGTCCCGTGGCTTCTCGGAGGGTTCTCCGCGGTCGTCCTCGGGGTTCTCGTCGAGGGGTTCCGGGGAGCCGCGGCCGGCCGGTCCGAACCAGGGGAAGAGGAAGACGGAACGACTCCCCGGGGGTGAGATGCAGCACCACTACTCGATCCTGTTTGGCCCCGTCAACGCGCTGCTGACGAAGATCTTCGGCTCGCCGGAGAATGCGCCGTCGTGGTGGCTGCACGGCGTCACGATCGGCGGAGTCCACATCGCCGGGATCGCGCCGGTCGACCACGCGACCGGCGTGGCGGCCGGGTGGGTACCGGACCACGTGATCATGGCCTTCCTGGTCTTCCTCGTCTTCGCGATCGCGCTGCCGATCTTCGCGAGGAAGTACCGGAGCGACGTGCCGGCAGGGACGCAGAACGTCCTCGAGGTCTTCGTCGAGTTCCTGAGGGGCCTCATCAAGGAGAACATCCCCCACACCGGCGAGAAGTACCTCCCCGTGGTCGGGGCGTTCTTCTTCTTCATCGCGGCGTCCAATCTCATCGGACAGATCTTCGTCCTCCAGCCGCCGACGTCGAGCCTGAACACGACGTTCGCCCTGTCGCTCTCCTGCCTCGTCTTCTTCAACGGTGCCGGGGTGAGGGCGCACGGGCTGATGGGCTACCTCAAGACGTTCGCGGGACCGAGCGCGGCGCTCGCGATCCTCGTCTTCCCGATCGAGATGATCGGGAACCTGGCGCGGGGACTCTCCCTGGCGATGCGTCTCTTCGGGAACATCTACGGCGAGCACACGGCGACGAACCAGTTCGTCCAGCTCGTGCCGCTCCTCGTCCCGATGCCGATGAACGCGCTCGGGATCTTCGGATCCTTCCTCCAGGCCTACGTCTTCACCCTGCTGACCACCGTCTACATCGGGGGCGCCATCGCCCACGAGCACTGATCCGCACTTCACCGAACCCGAAAGGAGCCCGAACGAAATGATCAAGAAGCTTCTCCCCGCCGCCGCGGTCGTCGGCCTCGCCCTCCTGCTCCCGAACCTCGCCCTCGCGCAGGAGGCCGCCAAGGCCACCGGCGGCGGCGTGGGCTGGGGCCACCTCTCGGCCGCCCTCGTCCTCGCCATCGGCGCGGCCGCCGGCGCCACGGCCCAGGGCCGCACGGCCGTCGCGGCCTGCGACGGGATGGCGCGCAATCCCGGCGCCGCCGGCCAGATCCGCGGTATCGCCTTCCTCGGTCTCGTCCTCATCGAGTCGCTCGTCATCTACACGCTCGTCATCGCCTTCCTCCTCTACGGGAAGTGACCCGGCGGGCCCTCGAGGCCCGGACCGAGCGAGGCCCCGGCAGAATCTGCCGGGGCTTCGTCTCTTCCGGGGGAATCCCGACGGGCCTTCCTGACGTTAGAAGGCGTATGGCTCTCTTTCGCTTCCGCCGAGATCCGGCTCCGAAGGCGTGGGACTTCCGCTCGGGAGACCTCCCGTACGCGGACGCCCTTTTCGGAACCGCCCTGCGCCTGACGCGCAACCGTCAGGACGCCGAAGATCTCCTCCAGGAGACCTACCTGCGGGCCTATGCGCACTACGACGGCTATCGGGAAGGAACGAACCTCAAAGCCTGGCTCTTCCGGATCCTCAAGAACGGATTCATCAACGGTTATCGGCAGAAGAAGGCTGGTCCTCGGGAGGTAGACCTCGAGAGGGGGGGGGCGTCCTTCGAGGCCGCCCTCGAGGAAGTCACCCGACCGGCCGCGACCCCCGAGGACGACCTGCTCGACCGGACGCTCGACGGCGACGTCGCCCGGGCGATCGGAACTCTCCCGGAGGACTTCCGGATCGTCGTCGAGCTCGTCGATCTCCAGGATTTCTCGTACCGCGAGGTGGCCGATATCCTCGAGATTCCGCTCGGAACGGTCATGTCCCGTCTCTACCGTGGCCGAAGGCTCCTCGAGGAGGCTCTCCTGTCGTACGGACGTCGCAGGGGCTACTTCGGCGCGGACCAGATGCCCGGCCGGAGCCGGCTTGCCTCGATGGAGGGGGGCGGCGAGGCGCGAGAGATCCCGGAATACCGCGTCCGGCGCCGACGTTAGGCCTCGTTGGAGAGCCCCACCCGGGGCCGCCACGATGGACTGCGAAACCTCCGAACCGCTCATTGAGGCGCTCTGTGACGACGAGCTCGACGTCGCGGCCGCCGCGAGCCTCGTCGCGCACCTCGAGAGTTGCGCCAGTTGCTCGGCGTTCCGTCGCGAGGTCGAGACGAGGAAGGCGGCCCTCGAGGAGGCGAGGCCGATCGACCGGCTGCCTGACGAGGTGAGGGCGCGGCTCGTCCGGCAGGTGGAACGCACGGCTCCGCGACGGCGGAACGTGTCGCGCGCCACGTGGATGGGGCTCGTTGCAGTGGTCATCGCGGCCGTGGGCCTCCTCGTTGGCCTCGTCCGGAGGGACCGTCCGCCCCGGCCACCGCACCTCGCCGAGCTGCCCGTCGTGCAGGAGATCGCGGGCGAGGTCTTCTGCCTCCGCTGCGCACTCACCCGTCTCTTTCCGGACACCCCGGTTCTGGACCAGAGGCACCTTCCCGTGCTCAGGACCGACGAAGGGGCGGTCATCACGCTGCTCGACGGGGATGTGACGAGGGCCGCCCTCTCAAGGAAGGGATGTGCTGGCAGGCGTGTCGTCCTGACCGCGAGGTTCTACCCGAGGCAGGAGCTTGCCGAGGTTCTCTCCGTTCGGGTGATCGGCCCTTCTTCCGGTAGCCCGCCACCCGACGCCGTCTTCGCCGCTGCCGCGCGCGCCGGCTCCTCGCCGCGCTGATCGGGCTGGTCTAGACTGCCCGGCGTGGTGCAAGAGGAGCCGGGCCGCCTCGTCCTGACCCTGTCTCTGGCGGTCGGAGGAGGCGCCTTCGCCTCGGGTACCGTCGTGTCCGTCGCCGCCGCCTGGGCGGCCTCGGGGTTCGGCAACCCGCTTGCGGAGGCCGTCGTCCTCGACGTCGGGCTCGCGGCTTCGGCCGTCGCAGGACTCGTCGCGGGGGCGGCCTTCACCGTCCTGTCGCAGCGGCCTGTCGCACGACTGGATCGAGCCCTCGACGCGGCCCGCCAGATGGCGGAAGGCGACTTCGCCTCCAGGGCGCCGGAGGGACGCGACCTCGCCGGACGGATCGGGCGGTTTCTCAACGCCGTCGCGGGGCGGGGCGCGCACCTCCTCTCCTCGGTGAAGCGCGAGCACGCGCAGCTGAACCGCCAGGTCTCGGTCCTGCGCGCCGCGTCGATCCGGAACCGCGAACGTGCCGCGCAGGAACGGACGCGCCTCGCGAGCGCCACGGCCGCCGTCGGGGGGCTCGACGGCACGATCCGCGCCATTGCCGAGAGCGTCGAGACGCTCGCCGCCGGCTCGGAAGAGACCGCCGCTGCCGTCGCCGAGGTGGACGGTTCCCTGACCCAGCTCCTGGCACGCTCGGAGGGGCTCCTGTCCGGCTCGACCGAGGGAGCCGACGCGGCCGTCTCGCTCGCCGAGGGAGCCGCCGTCCTCGACGGAACGCTCAGCGCGCTCGCGAAGCGGGCCGAGGAGCTGGCGGAGGCCTCGATCCAGAACGAGAAGGCGCTCGGGAGCGTCCTCGGCTCGGCGCGCGAAGCGACGGAGCATGCCGCGCACGTCGCAACCGAGGCGAGATCGGGCCGCGGCGTCGTGGAAGAGGCGAGGGCCTCCGTGGCGGCGATCCACGTCTCTGCCGGGACGGTCCGCGAGGCGGTCGGACGGGTCGAAGCCCGTTCGCGGGAGGTCGGCAGAATCCTCGAGATGATCGAGGACATCGCCCGCCAGACGAACCTCCTCGCACTGAATGCCTCGTTCCTGGCGACGCGGGCCGGGGAGCACGGACGCGGGTTCTCGGTCGTCGCCAACGAGATCCGGCGCCTGTCGGAACGGACCTCCGAGGGAGCTCGCGGTATCGGCGGCCACGTCTCGGGAATGCGCGACGAGGTCGACGCCGCCCTGGCCGCCGCGGAAGAGGAAGGGCGCCTCGTGAGGCGCGGGGTCGAGACGGCAACGCGGGCCGGGGACGCGCTCGCATCCATCGAAGCCGCGGCGGCACAGGCCGAGGAGGCGGTCTCGGCGATCCGCGAGATCTCCCGGGCGCAGGCGGCCACGGTGGCGGGCACCGCCGTCTCCGTCGCGGAAGTGCGGGAGGGGCTTCGGGCGCTTGCGGAGGAAGGCCGACGGAATACGCGGGAGGCCGAACGCATACGGGAGCTCGTCGGCCGGGTCCGCGACCTCGCCGGATTCGTCGAGAGGACGGTCCACGAGCAGAAGGGAGCTGCCGGGCAGATCGCCGTCGCGGCGGAGCGCTCGGTCGGCCTGATGCGCGATATCCAGGACGCCGTCGGGCGCCAGACCGCCGACAGCCACCGGCTCCTCGGCCTTCTCGCAGAGGTCGAGGCGATGAGCCACGAGACGCTGGCGTCGGCCTCGTCCGTCGACGACGCCACCGCGGCGCTCGAGACGCTCGCCGGCTCGCTCGAGGACGAGGTCGGGCGCTTCCGGGCCGACGTGGAGATGCGCGCCTCTTGACGCTCACCCGCATCCTCGCGTTCCGCGCCGCCGGCGTGGCGTGCGCGGCCGACCCGGCCGACGTCGAGAAGATACTGAGGTTCGGCCGGCTTCTTCCGGCGCCCGGGGCGCCCGTCTGGATCGCGGGGCTCGTGGAGGGGCCCCGTGGTCTCCTGGCGGTCATCGACGTGGGGCGTCGGCTCTTCCCGGCGCTGCCCGGAAGGGTCCCGCGGGATCTCCTCGCCGGGGGCTTCGACGGCGTTCCCGCCGCTCTGGGTGCAGACGAAGTGGAGGGAATCCTGCCGGTGGAGTCGGGCGAGGCTCTACCGCCGGAAGGCCTCGCCTCCTGCGTGGCGGCGTGCCTGAAGGGAGTCGTCGTCGCGGGCGGCGAGCGCCGGCTTCTCCTCGACGTCCGCCGGCTCGTGGCGGGAGAGGGCGCGGTCGTCGAGGTCGTGCAGGCCGTGGCTTGCGAGGCGGGTCAGATCGGGAGGGAGACGGCGGAGCGGCGCGACCAGTCTTCGTAGAGGAGCCCCAGGACGACGACGTCGTGCCGCTGGCCGTGCGCGAAGACGCGGCTCCTGAGCACTCCTTCCTCGACGAACCCGAGGCGCCTCAGGACCGCCCGGGCGGCGATGTTCCCCGCGGCCACGAACGCCTCGATCCGGAGGAGCCCGCGGTGGAGGAAGAGGTAGGAGACGAGAGCCCGGTGGGCGTCCGTCCCGAATCCCTTGCCCCGTTCGGCCGGCTCGAGAATCGTGGCGGAGATCCGGGCGACGCGGGAGTGGAGGTCCACCTCGTCGACGCCGGCGAGGCCGACGCGCCGGCCGGCCCGATCCTCGATGACGAGGCGGGTGAAGTCCTCCGCGAGGAGGCCGTCCTGCTCGAACCGGCGCCGGAGGCTCTCGGCCTCGCCGACGAAGAAGGGCTCGAACTCCCCGAACGCCGAGGGCTTGCCGCAGGCGGCGACGAGCCAGTCGAGGTCCTCGGACCTCGCAGGGCGGAGGCGGACGGCGGCCCCCGCGAGCACTACATCCTCTCCGGGATCGGGACGCCGAGGACGCCGAGGACGTCGTCGAGCGTGGACTGGACGAGCTGGATCGCGGCGCGCCGTGCCCTGCGGCTCTCGTCGTTTTCGGCCAGCAGGATCGGGTGCGTGTGGTAGAGATGGTGGAACGCGGTGCCGACGGCGAGCGCATGCCGGACCAGGAGCGAGACCTCGAGGGACTCGGCCGCCTTCTCGAACGTCTCCAGCGTCCGTCCGCAGGTCCTCACGACCTCCCAGAGGCCGTCGTCGAAATGCGCGGCGTCCAGGTCGGCGACCGACGACGCCTCGGCCTCGTCGAGCCGGCCCGGGAACCCCTTTTCCTCGAGCTTCTTGAAGATGTTCGCCGTCCTCACGGCGGCGTACTGCAGGTAGGGTCCCGTGTCCCCTTCGAAGGCGAGGGCGTCGTCGAAGTCGAAGGCGATGACCTTGTTCCTCGAGAAGCGCGTCATGTAGACACGGAGGGCGCCGATGGCGATCGCCTCGGCGCGGGAAAGGTCGACCGGGGCGCCCGGCTCGCGGGCGAGGATCTGCTCGAGCGCCTTCTCGACGAGCCGCTCGACGAGGTCGTCGGCCTTCACGCCGAGCCCCTTGCGCCCCGACATCTCGAGGTAGGCCTTGCCCCGGTCCTCGTCGGACAGCGTCACGCCGAGCGCCTCCGCGGCGCCGGGCGTCAGGGCGACCATCTCGTAGGCGAAGTGGATCGACCGGTCGGCCCCCTCCGCGAAGCCGGCCCGGCGGACCGCCTCCTTGACGACCTTCTGCGGGTACGACTGCCGCACGTCGATCACGTTGATGACCGAGTCGCCGCCCCCGAACCGGCCCTTCGCCTCCGGGGCGGCCCCTTCGGCGTCGTGGCGCGTCCGGTAGAGGGGAGTCACGCCGTCGGACGCGACGAACTCCGGTTCACCGAACGGCGTGACGTACGGCGCCGGCTCGTACTCGAAATCGATCCCGAGGAGCCCGAGCTTCCAGAGCTGGTAGGCGACGTCCTTGCCGGTGTAGGTGACGGTGCCGTTCGAGCGGACGAGGACCTTGTCGGCGTCCTCCATCCCCTCGAAGTCCTTCGCCCCTTCCAGCTTCATGACCCAGCAGCCGGCGTTCTTGCCATCGGTCTCGAGCTGCGTGGCGCCCGCGGCCTTCAGCAGGTCGAACGCCTTCGCCCAGAACTGGCGCCCGAGGATGTCGCTCTCGCGCGGCAGGAGGTCGTAGGAGACGCCGATCCGCTCCATCGTCTTCAGGTGGCAGCGGACGACCGCCTCGGCCAGGCGGGAGGCGAGCGTTGCCGTCTCGCGCTCCTCCTCGGACATCTCGCGCCTCAGGGCGGCCCCCTCGACCGCGTGGAGCGTCGCCTTCCGCCGCTCCTCGAGGGACGGGTCGGCCGCGTAGCTCCGCGTGACGAGGCCGTAGAGGTCCCAGGTCAGGTCGCCGAGTCGCCGGGCCGTCACGCCCGGCGCGTCGTCGGGGAATGCCGCCAGGATCTCGCGGATCTCCCCGGCCAGGCTGGCCGCCCTTTCCGGTTCGGCGAGATCGCCGGGGTGCTCGAGGCCGACGACGACGTCGGCCACCTGGACGCCGGTGTCGTCGAGGTAGTTCTGGACTTCGACGCGTTTCCCGAGTCTCCGGAAGATGTGGACGAGGACGTCCCCGAGGACGGCGTTTCGGAGGTGCCCGATATGGGCGGCCTTGTTCGGGTTGATGTTCGTGTGCTCGACGATGACCTTTCCGGGTGCGCCTTCGGCCGCGGCCGGGTTGGCGAGCATCGCGGCGAGGGCCTTCGGGCGGTCGAGGAAGAGGTTCACGTAGCCGCCCCCTTCGACGCTCCTGCGGGCGACGATCGGCGGCAGGATGAGCGCCGGGGCGAGCTCCTCGGCGATCTTCCGCGGGGCTCGGCGAAGGACCTTCGCCAGCTCGAAGGCGATCGGCAGGGCGAGGTCGCCGAGCTCGACCTTCGGAGGAGTCTCGATGACGAAACGCGGGGGATCGACGTCCCAGAGGCGGCGGCAGGCTTCCTGGACGGCGGCTTCGACTTCTCTCTTCAGGCCAGGGATCACGGGTACCTCGCTCGGGAGCGTTCGGGGGGAGCGCACGGGCGAACCCGTGCACAACCTTTCATTTTCGCACGGCGCCGCCGGCGGGTAGCATCGTGCCGTGGATGCGTCCGCTCCTCGCGAGGTCCTCGTGATGGCCGACCCGGCCCGCGTCCGGCGAGGGATGCACGGGGTATTCTCTGATGCGGTCCCAATGAAGGTCCGTCCCGCCGCCTTTGCCGCCCTCCTCACCGGAGTGCTTGCCGCATCCGGGTGCCGTTCGTATGCACCCGGCACGGCCCTCCAGCTCTCGCCGGAACGCTGGCGGGAGGTCGTCGCCTCCCGGGGCGTCGACCCGGGAGACGTGCCGATGCCGATGTACGTCTCTCCCGAGATCCGCGCGGTCGCCGAGCAGACCGCCGGGCCGGGCGACGATGGCGAGCGATTGAAACGCCTCCAGTCGGCGCTCCTGGACCGGAAGTCGTACGCCTTCGAGTACGACACGGTCGCGACCTTCACCGCCTCCGAGGCGTTCGCCCTGAGGCGCGGCAACTGCGTGTCCTTCACGAACCTGTTCATCGCCTTCGGCCGGGCGGTCGGGATCCCGCTCCAGGCCGCGCTCGTCTTCCGCCGGGTGCGGAGCGAGCGCGAGGGCGACCTCGTGATGGTCTACAACCACATGGTCGCGGTCCACCCCAAGGGGGGCACCAGCAAGGTCTACGACTTCTACCTGACGCGCGATGGGTCGCCGATCGACCTGCGGTTCATCGACGACATTGCCGTCGCCGCGATCTCGGCGAGCAACCGGGGAGTCGAGGCGTTGCGCGCAGCGGATCTCGAGAAGGCCCGCGTCCTTCTCGAGCGCGCCACGAAGCTCGATCCCACACTTCCCGACCTCCAGTCCAACCTGGGCATCGTGAAGTGGCGCCAGGGGGACATAGACGGTGCGCTCGCCACGTTCCGCCAGGGTCTGGAGATCGACCCGCACCGTCCGGCGCTTCTTCACAACCTCGCCGCCCTCTACATAGCGCAGGGGCGCCGGGCCGAAGCGCGTGCCGCGCTCGCCGCCGCCAACACCCGTGATGCCTCGCCGTTCCTCTTCGTCGTACAGGGTGACCTCGAGATTCTGGGAGGGAACCCGAAGGAAGCGCGGAAGGCGTACCGCCGGGCGCACCGGGAATCTCCGAAGCTCCTCGAGCCGCTCCTCGGGATCGCGCGGGCCGAGAAGGCGCTCGGGAACGATGCGGCGGCACGTCGGGCTCTTCGGAAGGCCGAGAAGCTCCGGCCGGACGACGAGCAGGTCCGCTCGCTCCTCGAAGGGACCTGAGAGGGCAACCGGAATTCCGGAAAGGGTGGACGGACTCCCTCTGGGGTATAGTTCCAAGGATGCGCCGGTTCCGGCGAACCCCCCCCGAAAGGACCACGCGGATGAGAAAGCTGCGGCTTCTTGCGACCCTCGTCCCGCTCGTGGCGCTCGCTTTCCCCGCGGCCGCCCAGCTGGAAAAATTCAAGGACTGGGACAAGTCTCCCGAGTTCACCTACTACGCCACCGAGGACGAGCACGCCGCCTGGAAGGCCGTGAAGTCCGACGAAGAGGCCCAGAAGTTCTACAACCTCTTCTGGGGCAAGCGTCATCCCGACTACCAGAAGACCGCCCAGAACGTCTTCCGGGCCCGGTTCGACGCCCTGGTGGCCAAGGCCGACGAGCTCTTCCCGCTCGGGAAGCCGGGTGAGAAGAGGTTCCGGCGGGGGGCGCTGACCGAGCGCGGGAAGGTGTTCATTCTTCTCGGGCCGCCCACGGCGATGGGCTCCAAGCCCGTCTCTTCCGGGGCGACGGCCCCGGAACGCGGTGAGGATGCCGAAGACCGGCTCCTCGGCGCGGGCGGCGGGATGGTGGTCCTGTCCAGGTTCCAGTACGACAAGGAGCAGCTCCCGGAGTGGAGTGGCCTGAAGTCGCTCCTCCTCAACTTCACGACGGATGAGACGACGCTGAGCGAGTCCGTGGACAAATCGGCGGACGTGAAGAAGATCCAGAAGAAGGCGGTTTCAGCGGCGCTCGTCAACCCGAAGATGACCGAGCCGCCCGTATACAAGACGCGCGAGGAGCACGAGGCCGAACAGCGGGCTGCCGCGGAGGCAGCGGCCGAAGCCGCGAAGGGACCGGTCCTCTCCGCCCCGGTCCGCGAGAAGCTCGAGGCGCTCCTCGGCAAGGAGCCTCAGGGGGACCTCGGACTCTTCCCGCTCGCCTTCGGCGACAAGGCGACCCGCCTGATGGTCCAGCTGGCCGTTCCGGCCGCCGTCGTCGCGGCACCAGCTGCGGCTGCGGCCACCGTTTCTGCCCCAGCCGCGGCTGCCCCGGCCCAGGCCGCCACCCCGGCGATGAAGGTCGCGCTCCTCGTCAAGGGGAAGGACGGCAAGGACGCGGCCCGCCGCGAAGAGGCCGCCGTCCTCCAGAAGTCCAAGGGCGACTTCTTCGTCGACTACTCCCTTCCGGTCGAGCCCGGTGACTACGAGGTCGCCATGGCCCTCCTCGACGAGACCGGGGCGGAGAAGGTCTCGGCCCATCGCACCGTGAACGTCCCGGCCCTCCCGTCCGAGCTCGGCGTCTCCCAGCTTCTCCTCGCGTACACCGACGTTCCTTTCGAGGGCGCCAAGGGAGACGAGCCCTTCGTCTTCGCCGCGCGGAAGTTCGTCGTCCGGGGCGACAACAGGTTCCAGAAGTCTGACGGGCTCGCCTACCTGGCGCGCTTCTACAACCCGGCGGTCGACCCCGCGACGAAGAAGCTGAACCTGCAGCGGTCGATCTCGATCAAGCCCAAGAACGGCTCCACGATCGACGTCCCCCAGCCCCCGGACGAACCGATGGCCGTTCCGGAACAGGCGGGAATGTCGACCGCACTCGTCCTCGATCTCGCGGGCGCCATCGTCGACGCCAACCTCGGTGACTACTTCCGCCCGGGCGAGTACACCCTGATCCTGAAGCTCACCGACGTCGTCGCCGGCAAGTCCATCGAGGCGAGAACCCCGTTCACCCTCGTGGCTCCGCCTCCGGCTCCGGCGGCCAAGGCGCCTGCGGCGAAGGCTCCGGCAACGAAGAAGTAGGTCCCTCGACCGAATCCGCGACGTACGAAGGCCCCGGCGCGAGCCGGGGCCTTCTGCGATGTACGGGGCGGCGGGCCGGCGGCTCTGCTACTCGACCCGGAGGTCGACCGAGGCGAGAGCCATCCGGCCGGAGGCGACGTCGCGGACCCCTGCCACGAACCGGATGTTGCCCTTTCCGGTCTTGAGCTGGTCGCGGTGGACGAACGCCCGGCTCCTGGCCTTCTCCCAGTCTCCGGCCGGGAACGACAGGGTGAGCTTGTATGGCTTGATCGACGACCGCGCGCCCGTGTCTTCCGCGGCGGCGAGCGTCACCTCGACGACCGCTTTCATGAGCCCGCCCTCTTCGCGGAACGTCAGCTCCGACATCGGAACCGAGATCTCCCAGGCTGCCGTGCGGCGGCCGATCCCTCCCTTCTTCTCGAGGGTGCCGATCTGCAGCGTCGCGGGAAAGTCCCCGGCCGCGCCGGGGGTCATGAGAGCCATCTCGACGCGGTCGACGGCCGCTTCGTCTGCCGTCTTCGCTCCGAAGCCGGTCCGGGCGCGCACGTCGACGCCGGGGCGCGTCGTCCGGACCTCGACCTTGCGGGAACCCGGGCCGGAAACCCCGGAGAGGGTGACGCCCACCGAGTAATAGCTGCTCGCCTCCCGGTAGACGCGGTCGAGGTCGGCGCGAAAGACGTTCCGGTTTTCGACGAGCGTGCCGCCCGTCTCGCCCGCGAGCGTCGCCATGGAGTCGCGGAAGTTCTGCGTCTTGAAGAAGGGGTTGACGCCCGCCGGCAGGGCCTGCGAGGCGTCGCCCTCGGCCACGAGCCCCTTGGCGTCGAAGACCTGGATCGTGATACCGGAGCTGTTGGCCCGTGCGAGGACCTTCCCGAGGTCGTCGCCGATGTTCTGGTCGAACTGGGTGAGGGAGGACGGACCGTAGGCCTGGGCCAGCGTCTGCCCGGGGTACCACTCGTAGCCGTTCGTCACGAGCAGGAGCGTCCGCTTGCCGGAGCGTGCCGCGAGGGCGGAGACGCTGCGTGCCAGCTCCCCGAGGGCGGACTTCTCGCGCACCGCGGCCTGCGCCGACCAGCTGCGGAGGATCCCGCCGCGCGAGTTGGGCCGTGAGAGCCTCAGATCCTGGATCGTCTGCCGGTATTGCGCCTCCCACGACAGGCCCGCGGGGGACGCCTTCTCGAGGCGGGAAAGGCCGTCCAGGAGGTCCTCCTTGCTGTTCGTGAAGGGGACGAGGACTCGGGTCGCGCCGTCGTAGGAGACGATGGAGGCCCGGTCGGAAGGGGAGAGGCGCGTGACGAAGTCACGGAGGCCTTCGATGACGGAGCGGCGCTCCTGGGGGAGGAGGCGATCGTCGTCGAAGTAGACGAGGAACTGCCGCGGGACGTACGTTTCGCCGTCGTCGGATTTCAGCGTATCGAGAACGAGGTCGGGGGACGCGGTCGCGAGGTCCGGACCATGGACGGCCCCGGCCTCGATCCTCGCGAAGTAGTCGATCGGGACGGGCTTGCCGTCGACCCGCACGATGAACTCGTCCCTCGCCAGGTCGTTCACCGGGCGGCCGTCCTTCGTCGCCACGACGTCGAGGTCCATGGCGGTCACCTCGACGGCCGCGCGCACGCCGGTGCGGGAGGCGGTTGGGGAAGAAGGACCAGAGGCCAGACCCGAGGCCCCGAAGAGCAGCGCAAGGGTGAACACGAGAAGGCGAGAGCGGGTGACCATCTGTGACCTCCAAGGAAAGCTACGGCCCGGGACGGCTCGCGGATCAGAGTCCGAGGACTTCGCGGATTGCCGCGGCGTCCGCGGCAATCCTCTCGGCGAGATGGTCGTCCACGGAGAGCGAGGAGTAGCGGTCGGCGAGCTCGGGGTCTTCGCTCGTCCACTCCCGGCCGACCTGCTCGGCGGCGACCATCTGCTTCGCGAAAAAGACCAGCTGCTCGGCGGCGGGGCTGCGGCTCGAGACGTGACCGTTCGAACCGAGGACGTCGGCGAACGGGCCGGGGAGATTCACCTTTCGTGCCAGCACGCGACCGCAGGAAGCGCGGTACCACGAGAGCGCGGCCGCACGGAAGGGGCCGGGCTCGAAGTCCTCTGCGAGGAGGAGCTTGAGCAGCTCGTAGCTGCCGAGCGGCTCGAGGAGTGCGAGGGTCCACGCGACGCCGGGGTCCTCTCCGGTGGCCGGTGCGACGTGGGAAGCGGCTACAGCCGTGGACACGGCGGCCCGCCGCAGGGCCCTCTCCAGCCGTTCCCTCGTCGACACGGTGGGCGCGTTCTCGTCGGCAAGGAGCTCGAGGAGGCGGTGCAGCGCCCCCGGGCCGAGCGCGGAGGCCGCGTCGTGGACCGTCGAGAACAGGCCTCTGGAGGGCGTCCGGAGTGCGTTCGCCAGGAACAGGACGTCGAGCGTGAGAAACGGGTCCGTCGCCGCCAGGCGGACGACCTCCTCTCCCTCGGCCCCGGCCGCGAGGGCGGCGCGGCAACGCTCGGCGGTGTCGGCGAAGAGGGGGAAGAGACGAAACGGCTGACCGAGAGTGGCGGCGACCTTCTCCGAGAAGCGCCCGAAGACGACGAAACGATCCCGCCAGACGGCGGCGGACGGGTTCTCGAGAGCAAGTCCCTCCGAGATGGCGAAGAAGGCGAGCGCGACGGCCTGCGGCGAGAAGTTCATCTCGGTCGGCGGCGAGTCGGCGCCGGTTACCTCGAGCGGGGGCCGGATGCGGGCGGTGTCGTCGATCGAGCGTGCTCCCTCCAGCGCGAGGACCTGCCCGCGGAGGGAGAGCTGGATCCGCAGGAAGTCCTCCGTGGCGATGGAAGGGTCGAAGACGAACGTCGCTCCCTGCCAGTGGAAGAGGTCCAGGAGGATCTTGAGCGCGAGCTGCTCGACCGCGGCCGCGAGCTCCTCTCGCGGGAGGAGGCCGCACTCCAGAACGAGCCGCGTCAGGCTCCGCCCCGTCAGGAAGCTGTCGGCGAGGACCTCGTAGACGACGGGCTCGGGGAGGATTCCGCGTGACGTCAGGTAGGTGCCCAGGCGCTCCTCGGACCGAGCCGAAGAGACGAAGACGATCGCGCCGTCCTTCAGGTCGATCGTCCGCCGGTCCTCCCCGCGTGAGATCGTGACCCGCCCGGAGAGCCGGTTGATCTCGAGCCACTGAAGGAGGTCGGCGAGCGAGAAAGTGTCGAGTGTCCCGTTGAGCGTCTTCGTCACCGGTCCCGCAAGTGTGACACGAAGCGTCGGAGGGAGTGCGGCGGAGAAGACCCGGGCTGCGGCGCAAGGCCAATGGAGATGGCGTCTCGCAGGGTGTCCGATCGAGGCTTTTCAGCCTAGCATTGGGGGTATGTCGACCACCAAGACCGACGCCACCACCACCTCAGGTATCCCGGTCCGCCCCTCCTACGCCCCGGGGGACGTTCCTGCGGGCTGGGACCCGGGCGCTCCCGGCGCGTTCCCGTTCACCCGGGGAGCGCAGGCCGCCGGCTACCGCAAGAAGTTCTGGACCATGCGGCAGTACGCCGGGTTCTCCACCGCGAAGGACTCGAACGCCCGTTACCGCTACCTCCTCGCCCAGGGGCAGACCGGCCTTTCCGTCGCCTTCGACCTCC